>NZ_JAGLEJ010000060.1 GCF_023145115.1 Algiphilus sp. | reverse complement strand
AAGCCGAATTATCACTTTCTCCGCCGCTGGCACTGCTGTCTTCGCCCTCAGCACCCATTACCAAGCTATTGCCATCTATCACTACTGGGTAGCTAAAATTATCTCCACTCCCCGCATTGGAGGCTTTCAGATACGCTTGTTGGGTCCACACGCCAATGGTGCCACTGCGGGTGAAGAGATAAGCCGCCCCAGCATTTGAAGCCGAATTATCACTCTCACCGCCGCTGGCACTGCTGTCTTCATTAATCGCACCTATTATCGCGTTATCACCAGATATTGCCACCGAGTAGCCAAAGTAATCACCAGCATCTGCATTGGAAGCTTTCAGATAAGCCTGCTGGGTCCACACGCCAGTGGTACCGCTGCGAGTGAAGATATAAGCCGCTCCGGCGTTATTAACCGAATTATCACTCTCCCCGCCGCTGGTACTGCTGTCTTCGCTATTAGCACCAGCCACCACGCTATCACCAGATATTGCCACTGAATAGCCGAAGTAATCCGCAGCCTCAGCATTGGAGGCTTTTAGATAAGCCTCTTGAGTCCAAGTGGTGCCGCTACGAGTGAAGACATAAACCGCCCCAGCATTTAAAGCCGAATTATCACTTTCTCCGCCGCTGGCACTGCTGTCTTCATGCGGAGCACCGACCACCACGCTATCGCCATCTATAGATACCGCCGTGTAGCTGAAGTCATCATCAGTCTCGGCGTTGGAGGCTTTTAGGATAGCCTCTTGGGTCCAAGCGGTTCCACTACGAGTGAAGATATAAGCCGCCCCAGAATCGGTAGCCGAATTATCACTCTCACCACCGCTGGCACTGCTGTCTTCTCTATGCGCACCAACCACCAAGGTATCGCCATCTATCGCTACCGAGAAGCCGAATATATCTGAGATATCTGTACTGGAGGCTTTCAGATAAGCCTCTTGGGTCCAAGTAGTGCCGCTACGGACAAAGACATAAGCTGCCCCAGCATCATGAACCGAATTATCACTCTCGCCGCCACTGGCACTACTGTCTTCGCCATAGGCACCAACCACCAGAGTATCTCCACTGACTGCCACCGCGTAACCGAAGTTATCTCCCGATCCTGCATTGGATGCTTTTAGGTACGCTTGCTGGGTCCAGGTGGTGCCGCTGCGCACAAAGACATAAGCCGCCCCAGCACCAAAAGCTGAATTATCGCTCTCGCCACCGCTGGCACTGCCATCTTCCCAATACGCACCAACCACCAGCGTATCACCATTTATAGATACTGATTTTCCAAACATATCTTCAGTCTCAGCATTGGAGGCTTTTAAATACGCCTGCTGAGTATATGACAGAGTTGCTATCGCAGGCTGAGGCAATTGGGATTTGATCTGCGCCCATTCAACCGCGCTCAACCCGGCTGGGGCGTTGCCCTCCATTACAAGTTTTTCAAGGAGAGCAGGCGCGGCTAACGCGCCGGTTGTGCCAATCAACATGGCAACTAAGAGTAAGGTAAAGATTAGACGTCGAGTTGTGTTCAGAAAGGTC
>NZ_JAGLEJ010000059.1 GCF_023145115.1 Algiphilus sp. | reverse complement strand
AGGAACTCATTTCGCGCACGCTCTGACGCGATTCCGCGTCGGCACGGCCTCCGCCCCGTGGCGGCGGTCGCCGTCGGAGCGCGCGCCGGCACGACGGCGGCGCCCCGGCGAGCCGAGCGCGCCCGACTCATTCATCCACGACCCGACATCCAGCGAGAGAAGCCATGCAACGCCCACCGTTGACGCCCGAGATGGAGCTGTTCCGCGACAGCGCCCGCAAGTTCTTCCAGACCGAGATCAGCCCCAACAGCGAGCGCTGGCGCGAGGCCGGCATCGTCGACCGCGAGGCGTTCCTCAAGGCCGGCGAGGCGGGCTATCTGTGCATGTGGGTCGACGAGGAATACGGCGGGCTCGGCATCAAGGATTTCCGCTACGAGCAGATCCTCATCGAGGAGAATGTCTACCACGGTGATGCGGGCTTCTTCATGACGGTCCACAACCGTCTGATCGCCCCCTACATCGGCACCTTCGGAACCGAGGAGCAGAAGCGGAAGTACTTCCCCGGCATGCTCAGCGGCGAGCTCATCCTCGCGGTCGCGATGACCGAGCCCGATGCCGGCTCCGATCTCGCGGGCATGAAGACGCGCGCCGAGGACAAGGGCGACCACTGGGTGCTCAACGGCGCCAAGACCTACATCTCCAACGGCATCCTGTGCGACCTCGTCATCGTCGCCGCCCGTACCGATCCGGAGAATCCGCACGCCGTGACGCTGTTCCTGGTGGAGCGCGGCATGGAGGGCTTCGAGCGCGGCCGCAATCTCAAGAAGATGGGCCTGAAGTCGCAGGATACCGCCGAGCTCTTCTTCCACGACGTGCGCGTGCCCAAGGAGAACGTCCTGGGCACCGTCAACAAGGGCTTCTATCACCTGATGCACGCGCTGGCCGAGGAGCGCCTGCTGTCGGCCGCCGGCAACGTCGCCGCGGCGCGCCTGGCCGTGGACACGACGCGCGATTTCGTGCGCGAGCGCAAGGTCTTCGGCAAGCCGCTCAGCAAGATGCAGAACACGCGCTTCAAGCTGGCCGCCCTGGATACCGAGATCGAGATGGCGCAGGCCTTCGTCGACCGCTGCGTGGAATTCCACAACGAGGGTGCGCTCAGCGCCGAGGATGCGGCGCGCGCTAAGCTCTTCGCCAGCGAAGTCTACGGACGTTCGGTGGACGAGGGTGTGCAGCTGCACGGCGGTGCCGGCTACATGGACGAGTACCCGATCTGCCGCATGTACCAGGACGAGCGCATCAACCGCATCTTCGCGGGCACCTCCGAGATCATGAAGGAGATCATCGCCCGCTCGATTCTCGACTAAGGGAGAACCCAACTCATGCGCATGCCCGAGCAGTGGCAGGGTCGCGTCCGCGCCCCCATCATCGCCGCTCCGATGTTCCTCGTCTCGAATCCCGACCTCACGGCGGCCTGCTGCAAGGCCGGCGTCATCGGCACCTTCCCGGCGCTCAATCAGCGTTCGACCGAAGGATTCGTGGAGTGGCTGGAAGTCCTCAACGGCCAGCTCACCGAGCGTGACGCGCCGTTCGGCGTCAACCTGATCGTCCACAAGTCCAATCCGCGCCTGCAGGCGGATCTCGAACAGGTGGTGCGCTACAAGGTGCCGCTGGTGATCACCTCGCTGGGTGCGGCGACCGAAGTCGTGGACGCGGTGCACAGCTATGGCGGCCTGGTATTCCACGACGTGGTCAATGCACGCCATGCCGAGAAGGCGGCCAGGGCCGGCGTCGACGGCATCATTCCGGTCGCGGCGGGAGCGGGTGGTCACGCCGGCACCATCAACCCCTTCGCGCTCGTGCCCGAGATCCGGCGTGTCTTCGACGGCTACATCGTCCTGTCGGGATGCATCAGCAGCGGCGACGGTGTTGCAGCGGCCATCGCCATGGGCGCCGACTTCGGCTACATGGGCACCCGCTTCATCGGTACCAGGGAAGCGGCCGCCGATGACGCCTACAAGCAGATGCTGGTCGATGCCAATGCCGCCGACATCGTCTACACCCCGCACATCAGCGGCGTGCCGGCGAACTTCCTGCGTGCCTCCATCGAGCGCGCCGGCATGGATCCGGACAACCTGAAGCCGAAGGAAGGGGGCGTCGACTTCGGGACCGAGCTTTCCGGTGGCAAGGCGTGGAAGGACATCTGGTCCGCCGGTCAGGGGGCCGGGCAGGTCCGGGACATCCCGTCGGCCGGTGAGCTCTGCCATCGCCTGATCGCGGAGTATCACGAGACATGCCGGCAAATGGGGAGTGTGAGCGCCGCCGCCGCGTAGGGGCGGCCTATCCCGCGTCGCCGAAGCCGGCGAAGAACCGGCCGGCGGCGCCCAGGGACCAACGGGAAGGGGACTGTGCATGGGGGGACTGATCAATCCGAACGATGCCGCCTGGCTGTATGCCGAGAAGCCGGCGATGCCGACGCACATCGGTTGTCTGTCGATCTTCGGCATGCCGGACGGCGCCGGGCGCACCTATCTGCTCGAGATGGCCGAGCGCTTCCGCCGCACCCGGATATTCTCCCGGCCGTTCAACTACGCGTTGCGGAGATCCGGGGCCGGACGCTTCATCCCCATGTGGGATGAACTGGAGCCGGACCAGATCGATCTCGACTACCACTTCCGTCACTCGGCGCTGCCCACACCGGGCGGCGAACGCGAGCTCGGGACACTGGTCTCGCGACTGCACTCCTATCCGCTGGACCGCACACGTCCTCTCTGGGAGATGCACCTCATCGAGGGACTTGCGAACGATCGCTTCGCGCTCTACCTCAAGGCCCACCATGCGCTGATCGACGGGGTCGGCGGGATCCGCATGCTGCGGCGCATGCTATCCGACAAGCCCGATGCGGAAGCGGGCGGGCCACCCTGGGCACTGTCCAGCCGTTCGGCCGCGAGCGCGCCCACCGAGACGCAGCGCGAGCAGCCGCGGTCGCACCTGCTGGCACAGGCATCGACACAGGCGCGCTCCGCCGTCACCGCCGTCCGTGCGCTCGCGGGGCAGTGGTCGCGCCGCAATGACGCGCTCACGCGCCCCTTCGACGCGCCGGTGTCGGACATCAACCGGCGCATATGCGGCAAGCGGCGCTTCGCCACGCAGAACTACGCGTTCTCGCGGATCAAGACGGTGGCCGAAGCGGCCGATGTCTCGATCAACGATGTCTTCATGGCGTTGTGCTCCGGGGCCCTGCGGCGCTATCTGGGCGAGCTCGGACGGCTGCCGGGCAAATCGCTCATCGCGGGCATGCCGGTTTCGTTCCGGTCGGCGGATGACGCGGCGGCCGGCAACGCCATCAGCTTCATGCTCGCCAGCCTGCATACCGACATCGCCGATCCGCTGGAGCGGCTGCATGCCTGTCATGCCTCGGCGTCTGCAGCCAAGGCCGAGCTCTCGCGCGTGCCCGCGGAGTCGATGCCGCAGTTCACCATGATGTTGATGGCGCCCTACATGGCCCAGGTCATGCTGGGTGTCGGTGGCTATGTCGCGCCCATGCACAACCTGATCATCTCGAATGTGCCCGGGCCGCGCGAGGCGCTGTACCTCAACGGCGCGAGGCTCCAGGAGATCTATCCGATCTCGCTGCTGTTCAACGGCGAGGCGCTCAACATCTCCGTGCTGAGCTACGGCGATCGCTTCAATCTGGGCTTCACCGGTTGTCGGGACACGCTGCCGCACATGCAGCGGGTGGCGGTGTACACCGGCGAGACGCTCGCGGAACTCGAGCGCGTTCTCGGGTTGCCCGCAGCCGACGGAGCCGCGTCATGAGCGGCCAGGTTGCACTCGTGACCGGTGCCTCCGGCGGCATCGGGTGGGCCATCGCGGAGGTGCTCGCGGAGCATGGGCACGACCTCCTGCTGGTGGCGCGCTCGGCGCCACGCCTCGAAGAGCGGGCAGAAGCCATTGCGGCACAGCACGGCATCCGGTGCGACTGGATGGCTGCCGATCTTGCATCCGAGGACGGCGCGAATGCCGTCCTCGACGCGGTCACCCGGCGGGGCTGCGTGGTCGATCTGCTGGTCAACAACGCCGGCGCGCTGCACGAGGGCGACTTCCTCGATGTGCCGCTGGAACGCCACGAATCACTGGTCTCGCTCAATGTGCTCGGCGTCATGCGCCTGACGCACCCGCTGGCACGTCAGATGCGCGATCGCAACGCCGGGCGGATACTCAACATCGCATCCACGTCGGCGTTCAATCCGGTTCCGTCGCTGGCCAGCTACGCGGCCAGCAAGGCTTTCCTGCTCTCGTTCAGCGAGGCACTTGGCATGGAACTGAGCGGAACCGCGGTCACGGTGACGGCGTCATGCCCCGGATTCACGAATACCGGCATGATCGAGCAGGAGGGGCGCAAGCCGATGCAGCTGCCCGTCATTCCCAATCTCGAGCCGCGTGCCGTCGCCGAGCACAGCTATGCCGCCTGCATGCGTGGCGAGCCGGTCACGGTGCCGGGACTGCTCAATCGGCTGTCGTCCGCCACGCTGCGCCGCGTTCCGGGCTGGTTGCGGCGCCGGGCCATCACAATGATCAAGGATCGCGGGATCTGAGATCGCTCTCCTGTCCGCGGTGGTTCCCCATCCTCGGAGCGTTTCGCCGGTATCGCGAGTATTCGCTTGCCGGCAAGTCGTTCATTGACGACTTCAAGGCACTTTGCGAGAAGCGCATGCAGGTGACTACCGCATGACTGGCTGCTCGCTGCAAGCAACGTCCTTCCGGGGGCGTCTGTTGGTGCCGGCGGCATCCCGGGACGCGAGTGGTACACGCCCCAGAACGGGAAAAGCCCCATCGCTGGGGCCTTGATTCCGATCCAACTTCTTGATTTGCTTGGTGGGCCGCCAGGGACTCGAACCCCGAACCTACTGATTAAGAGTTGCCATAGGCATACGGGCCGCAATAGTGCAAATCTCCTGTCGTCAATCACTTAAGGAAGGGGTGCACTAGGCCCAACTTTGGTTGCTGGATGCTGGCTGGATGCTGGAATTACTGGCAGCACACGTCCATTCACAAGGGATATGTGTCATGCCATCGCTAAGAATCACACAGAACCGCCTACCTAGTCTTGAGCCTAAAGCTGGAAAGGTCACGATCTACTGGGACACGGAGCTAGCAGGATTTGGAGTCAAAGTGACGCCCACAGGGCGGCGTAGCTTTATCGTCCAGTCCGGTCGTGTCCCACGACGTGGTGTA
>NZ_JAGLEJ010000058.1 GCF_023145115.1 Algiphilus sp. | reverse complement strand
GTTGTGTCGCCCCTTCAGCGCCGATAACCGCGTGCCGCGGAGCAATACTACGGGGAAGTTGGGCTGGCATATCGGAGCGCTCTGTGTAATTGGGCGGGTGGCGTGGACGGCGGACAGCCATACCCCGAACGTCCACTGGTAACGGGCGCGAGCCCGTTCCGTCCTTCAGCGTGGGGCCGGGTCCGGCGGCCAATTCCCTGGTGCCGGCCTCCGGGCCGAGCCCGTCGATGAGATTGCCTCAAAACCGCCACCCGGGCCGCCGTCCGCGCCACCCCAACACCATATCCAAACCATCCAATGTCAAACTCCGAACTCGATAAACTTCTCCGCGATTGCAGCGGAGCTGCCCGCCCGAAGAGCTCCGCCCGGCGGGGCAAAACCGCCAAACTGGTCAAGCTGGCCGTGATGCCGACGCTCAACCCCGACGCGGCGGGAGCCGACATCGGCGCACGCGAGATCGTCGTATGCGTGCCGGCCGACCGCGACAGCCGCCCGGTGCGCACCTTCAAGACCTTCACCGAGGATCTCCACAAGCTCGCCCGCTGGCTGAAGCGCTGCGGGATCAAATCCATCGCGATGGAATCCACCGGCATGTACTGGATCCCCCTCTATCAGATTCTCGAAAGCAGCGGGATCGAGGTGCTGCTGGTCAACGCCCGTCACGTCAAGCACGTCCCGGGCCGCAAGAGCGACGTAAGCGACAGCCAGTGGATCGCGCATCTCCATGCCGTGGGGCTGCTCAACGGCAGCTTCCGCCCGGCCGGGGACATCTGCGCGATGCGCAGTCTCACGCGGCACCGCGAGAGCGTGCTTCGGCAGGCCGCCGACCAGGTGCGGCACATGCAGAAGTGCCTCGACCAGATGAACCTGCAGATCCACCACGTCATCAGCGACCTGACCGGCACGACCGGCATGGCCATCATCGAGGCGATCGTCGCCGGCGAGCGCGACGCACGCACACTGGCCGCCCTGCGCGACCACCGGATCAAGGCCGCCCGTGCGACCATTGAGAAGAGCCTGTGCGGCGACTGGCGCGAGGAACACCTGCTGGTGCTCGGCCTCGCGCTGGAGGCGTGGAAGACCCACCGGAGCCAGATCGCGCGGCTCGACGGGGAGATCCGCCGGCGGGTGGACGCGCTCGAAGCGCGGGTGGACGCCGCGGAGAAACCGCGTCCCCCTCGCGCGGGCCGACGGACCGTCTCGGCCAACGAACCCGCCGATGCCGAATCACTCGAAGACGGATTTTACCGCGCTCTGGGCACCGACCTGACCGCAGTGCCCGGGATCTCCGCGCTGACGGTGCAGGCGTTTCTCAGTGAAGTGGGGCCGGACCTCGACGGGTTCGCCACCGCCGGACGGTTCGTCTCGTGGCTCGGACTGTGCCCCGGCACGAAGATCAGCGGCGGCAAGGTGCTTGACGCGCGCAGTCGCCGCGGCAAGCCGCGCTTCGCACTGCTGCTGCGGCAGGCCGCGCAGAGCCTCCATCGCAGCAAAAGCGCGCTGGGCGCGAGATACCGGCGCATGCGCGCGAGGCTCGGCGCACCGAAAGCTCTGACCGCGATGGCCCATTGCCTGGCGCGGATCATCTACCGCCTGGTAACCCGCAGCGAGATCTACAGCGAATCGGTATTCGCCGATGAAGAGGCGGCGCACGCCCGACGGCAACAAGCGCGCCTAATCCGCCAAGCCAAAGAGATGGGCTACGATCTGGTCCCCGTCGCCACCAACTGAGCGACCTTAGGAGATCCACCCCCCCCAACCCCCGGAATTCCATACGCAACTGACTATCATCGACTTACGGATCTACTTCCCGATG
>NZ_JAGLEJ010000057.1 GCF_023145115.1 Algiphilus sp. | reverse complement strand
CCGGAGATAGAAGGGGCCAGCTCACCAGCCTGGCAAGCCCCAGCAGAACGCTTATGTCGAGCGCTATAACCGCACCGTACGCTACGACTGGCTCAGCCAATACCTGTTTGAAAGCATCGAGCAGGTACAGCAATCGGCCACCGAGTGGCTCTGGTCCTACAATCACGAACGACCGAACATGGCGCTCGGCGGCATCACCCCCATGCAGCGGCTGGCCGCCGCTGCATAGCTCCACTTTTGGCCTCCGTTAAAAACGGGGGGATTACCGATCAGCACGAGCAGCTCGAATTCCTGGCGGTCGTCGAGGATCAGTGGACCACCGAGAGCGGATTCGTCACGCCGACGATGAAGGTCAAGCGCAACGTCGTGGAGGACCACTATTTCGGCTTCGTGCCCGAGTGGGCCGCGCGCCGGGAGCCGGTGGTCTGGGTGGCGGCCTCGGGAGCCGCCTGACCCGGCAGGCGGAAAGGGTCAGTCGGTGCCGTCGCCGGCTTCGCGCAGCTCCGCGGCGTGAAGCGTGTTCTGCATGAGCATGGCGACGGTCATCGGCCCCACCCCGCCCGGCACCGGCGTGATCGCGGCGGCCCGTTCGCGCGCCGCGGCGAAGCCGACATCGCCTATCAGGCTGCCGTCGGGCTGCCGATTGATGCCCACATCGATGACAGTGGCACCCGGACGCACCCAGGCACCATCCACCAGGCCGGGCTTGCCGACAGCCACCACGAGCAGTTCCGCTTCGGCCACGCGGTCGGCCAGATCGAGCGTGAAGCGGTGCGCGACGGTCGTCGTTGCCCCTGCCAGGAGCAGCTCCAGCGCCATCGGGCGGCCGACGATATTCGAGGCGCCGACCACCAGTGCCCGGCGTCCGTGCAGCGTCTCGCCGCGTGCGCGCAGCAGCTCCATGATACCGAGCGGCGTGCAGGGCCGGAGCAGCGGAATACGCTGAGCGAGACGGCCGATGTTGTAGGGATGAAAGCCGTCCACATCCTTGTCGGGGCGGATGCGCTCGATGACGTGCGTCGTATCGACACCGGACGGCAACGGTAGCTGCACCAGGATGCCGTCGACCTCATCGTCGGCATTCAGTGCATCGATCGCCGCTATCAGTGCTTCCTCGCTCACCGTCGCATCGAACTGCAGCGGCCGCGAGACGATGCCGACACGCTCGCAGACCTCGCGCTTCCGGCGGACGTAGATCTGCGACGCCGGATTCTCTCCTACCAGTACCGTCGCCAGGCACGGTGGGCGCAGTCCGCGCGTGGTGCGGCTCTCGACGGCTGATGCCACGCGCGCGTGCACCGATGCCGCGCAGGCCTTTCCATCGATGATCGCTGCCGACACTCTTCCTTCCTCTCGCGCTCAGCGGTGGCGCCGGAAACGGCGCGGGACCAGGGATGGCGCGCCCAGGTGGACTCGAACCACCGACCCACGGCTTAGAAGGCCGTTGCTCTATCCGGCTGAGCTATGGGCGCGAATGCTGCTGACGCCGCGCGGACACCGGGCGGCGTGAATGCTGGTCGGGGCGGCAGGATTCGAACCTGCGACCCTCTGCTCCCAAATTATGCGGCGACAGAGGGCACACCCTTTCCGAATCAATAGTTTACAGCCATTTCGTGGGCTGCGGCGGCCGCAAATTCGGGCATTGAGAATCAACGACTTGCAGCACGTTAGTGGAACGCGGGTCACCGGGCATCGAGACCCCGATCCGGGCTGGCCACCTCGCCGACGGCGTAGTCCACGGCGCACGACTCGAGCAGCTCTGCCACTTCGTCGGGTGCACCGTGCAACCACACGTCCGCCTCTGACTCGTCCTGCAGCGGTCTTGGCATGCGCGGGTGCAGCCAGTCGATCCCCGGTGCGGCCGGCACGGTGACGATGGTGAACGAGTCGACTACCTGGTCGCCGCCCTCCCAGTGCTCCCAGAGTCCG
Organism: Algiphilus sp.; assembly: GCF_023145115.1. NCBI lineage: Bacteria > Pseudomonadati > Pseudomonadota > Gammaproteobacteria > Nevskiales > Algiphilaceae > Algiphilus > Algiphilus sp. Next base: position 486 of record NZ_JAGLEJ010000057.1, on the reverse strand, counting down.
GCGAGCAGGTGCGGGCGGCCATCGGTTCGTTCGATCGCGTGGCACTGCTTGCTGCCCCGCTCGCCAGTCCACTCGAAATAGGCGGACGCGGGGACGATACAGCGCTGCGAGGCCTTCCAGGCGTGACGGAAGGCGGGCTTGCTGGCCAGTGTCTCCGCGCGGGCGTTGAACGTCGGGTACTTGATCCGCGGCTCCTTGCTCCACGGCGGGATCAGCCACCAGCTGCGCGGGCGGAATCCCTCGGCGTCGATCGTGCCGCTCGTCTGCGTCGGCTTGACGTTGTGCTGCGCCGCGCGATCGCGCGGCCAGGCGTCGAGGATCTGCGCCCACCCGTGCACCGCGGGGATGTGCTGTTCGTATCGGCCGCACATGCGGCGAGTATGCCCCACCCGACGAACGATAGTTGCGGGGGCTTGACCTACATTATATGTAGGTGTAGAGTGGGGACCGTGGATAGGGGATCAGCCCACCACCCCATTCCCCGGG
>NZ_JAGLEJ010000056.1 GCF_023145115.1 Algiphilus sp. | reverse complement strand
CCGCGCCCGTGATCATGTTCTTCACATAGTCCGCGTGCCCCGGGCAGTCCACGTGCGCGTAGTGACGCGTGTCCGACTCGTACTCCACGTGCGACGTCGAAATCGTGATACCGCGCGCCTTCTCTTCCGGCGCCTTGTCGATCATGTCGAACGCCTGCGCCTCGCCACCGTACTTCTTCGCCTGGCACAGCGTCAGCGCCGCCGTCAGCGTCGTCTTGCCGTGGTCCACGTGACCGATCGTCCCAACGTTCACGTGAGACTTCGTGCGCTCGAATTTTGCTTTGGCCATGCTCCAACCCAGTTGTGTTGCGTGTCAGAAGAAGAGTTCGAAAATTCCCGACGCAACCCGGCGTTTGCAATCCCCCGGCGGGTGCGACAAGCGCGCGATATTAAATTCCTGCCGCGTGACTCCGCAAGCACCACGGGCGCGGGGATGCCGTGGACACCCCGCGCCCGTGGCGGCCCGCAGAGCGGTAGCGATCAGGCCAGATGGCGGAAATCGACCTTGTCGCGCACCGCACACTGCGGACAGGCCCAGTCGTCCGGAATGGCCGACCAGCGCGTCCCGGCCGGGAACCCTTCGTGCGGGCAACCCTCGCGCTCGTCGTAGATGTAGCCACAGTCGGTGCACTGATAGCGCTGCTCCCCGGCCACCTGCGCCGCGCCCGCATCCACGGCGGGGTCGTGCTCGCCTGGAAACGGATCGGGATGCCCGTCGTCGAGACGCGCTCCCTGCCAGCGCGCCATCAGCCTGTCGCGCCGGGAAGGCAGCAGATTGGCCCTGGTCAGGTCGCCATCGTAGTGGGCCACCACCAGCGGATCGATCTGCCGGAACCACAGCGGCGGAAAGTACGCCAGCAGCAGCATCGAGGCATAGCCGGAAGGCAGCTGCGGGCTCTCGTCGAAATGCCGCAGAGCCTGGAAGCGCCGCGTGGGATTGGCATGGTGGTCGGCGTGGCGCTGCAACTGGTAGAGGAACAGATTGGTCACCACGTGGTTGCTGTTCCAGGAGTGGCTGGGGTTGCAGCGCTCGTAGCGGCCGCCGGGCTGCTTCTGACGCAGCAGGCCGTAGTGCTCGATATAGTTGATCACCTCCAGCAGACTGGCGCCGTAGACCGCCTGTACCGCCAGGAAGAGCAGCGCCGGCCACCCCAGCCAGAGGGTGAGGCCGCCGAAGAGGACGACGGTCATGGCCCAGGCCTGGAGATTCTCGTTGTCCGCTGTCCAGACGCCACGGCCCTTGCGGGCCAGGCGCGCCTTCTCGATGTTCCACGCCGACCGCAGGCTGCCCGCCATCGTCCGGGGCAGGAAGCCCCAGAAGGTCTCGCCCATGCGCGAACTGGCCGGGTCCTCCGGCGTGGCGACGTTCTTGTGATGGCCCTTGTTGTGCTCGACGAAGAAGTGCCCGTAGGCCACCGGCGCCAGCGTCAGCTTGGCCAGCCAGCGCTCCAGGCTGTTGGTCTTGTGGCCGAGCTCGTGCGCGGTGTTGATGCCGATGCCGTTGATCATGCCGACCGTGATGACCAGCCCGAGCACCTCCCACCAGACCATGCCGCCCTGCACCGCCAGGAATGCGCCCAGGATGGTGGCTGCGTACTGGGTCGGGATGTAGGCGAAGACGATGCCGCGATAGTACGGGTCCTCGCTGAGCGGCCCCACCGCCGATTCGGGCGGATTCACGCGGTCGACACCGATCAGGTAGTCGAGCAGCGGCACGAGGCCGTAGAAGATGACGGGCATCGCCCAGTAGAGCGCGCCGATGCCGTGGATCGCCGCGAGCGCGACCGACACCAGGCCGGCGAGCGGCAACAGCGGACTCAGCACCCAGAGCCAGCGCTTGCCGTCGCGCCAGGTGGTGCCGTCGTGCGTGGTGGTTGACGTGGTCATGATGCTGTCCCTCCTCCGAATGGAATCCGCAACAGCGGGGCGCCGCCTCCCGGCACCGTTCCGCCTGCAGGATCCATGCTGCGCCCGGCCACCGCTTCCGACTTGTCATTTGTTGACAGTCAATGGTCATTTTCTGACACTGCGCGCTGCGGCAGGAGGCCCGCCATGCGCCAATCGACCCCGAAGGTACCCGCGCGCTACTACACCCGGCTCGACGAACTGCTAGCACGGGACGGCTTCGACACGAGCGCGCTGCTGCGCGAGGCCGGCATCGAACCCGATGCCTTCGGGGCCCCGGAGGCCATGCTCGATCTGCCGCGGGTCGAACGGCTGCTGGCGCTGATCGCCGAGCGCGGCGCGCGCAGCGACCTCGCCTTCGACCTGGGCCGGGCCCTCAAGGTCAGCGCCCACCACATCGTCGGCTACGGCATGCTCAGCAGTGCCGATCTCGGGGATGCGCTGCGCTTCGTGGCGCGCTACTTCGGCCTGGTCATGCCCACGTTCCGGGCCCGCTATCACGTCGACGCGCAGACCGCCGAGCTGCGGTTCACGCCCGAAACCGCGATGGGGCACCAGTGTCTCGAGTTCCATCTGGAGGCGATCGCGGTGGCCGCCCACCACGAGATCCGCGACATGAGCCAGGGGCGCCTCCCGGATTACCGGATGCAGCTGTCGATGGCCGCGCCGCCACATATCGCACGCTACAGCGCGATGCACGAAGCCGCCTGCCGCTTCGAGGCCGAGCCCACGCCGGGCGTGCGCCTGCGCTTCCCGGCGAGCATCGACCGGCACCCGCTGGCAATGGCCGACCCCGACGCGCGCAGCATGGCGGAGACCCGCTGCCAGACGCTGCTGCGCAACGCGGCGGCGGCCGGCAAGGTGTCCGACTGGGTCGCGATGATGCTGCGCGAAGCCAGCGGCGGCGTGCCGACGCTGGGCGAGCTGGCGCGCATCCTCAATGTCTCGCCGCGCACGCTGGACCGCTACCTCGGCGCGGAGGGCTACCGCTTCCGTGCACTGGCCAACGACGCACGGAATGCGCACGCGGTCCGCCTGCTGCGCGACACCGACCTCGGCATCACCCGCATCGCCATCGAGCTGGGCTATTCCGACGCCGCCAACTTCACGCGCGCCTTCCGGCGCGCCACCGGCCGCAGCCCCGGGCAGTTCCGGCGCGACCACGCCGGCGGGGACGAGGCCGGCTAACGCGGCTCCAGCACTGCCTCGATGCGCGTGTAGTAGAGCTCGGTGCGTCCCTCGAAGCCGGAGTCGGTGCCCACGGTGAGCCAGGCCGCGCCGTCGGCATCGGTGTTGAGGACGAAGGCGCCGTCGCTCTGCAGCGTCTTCAGCGCCCACACGCGCTCACCTGCGCTGCAGCCAGATTCACCGTTGGCCACGTTGCCGATCAGGATGGCGTCGGTGCCACCAGTGGACTGGTTGCCCTTGTCGATGTTCATGCGCCAGTCGCCGCCCACCAGCTCCGCCTCGGGCCTGACCGTGGTGATGCCGCTCTTGACCCGTACCGCCTCGCCGGGCGGCCCGCCGATGCCGGCGCAGCCCGCCGGCGAGTCGGTGGCGAACTCCACCGTGAAGCGCACCGAGTACGAGGTTTCCGGCGCCAGGTTCTGCACCGGCCCGGTCCAGTACATGAAGACATCGTCGGAGCGGTTGGTCGCGCCCACCAGCAGGCCGTGACCCTCGCCCGCCAGCGCGCCCGGCAGTGGCTCGTGTCCCGATTCGAACTCCATTATCGCGTCCTGCTCGGCCGCGTAATCCGCGAATCCGGCCTCCCATCCCCGGGCGTCCGGCGCATCCTCGGCGGTGAAGTCGAGTGCAATGCTGCGGCTGCCGTCACCGCCCCCATCGCTTCCGCCGCAGCCCGCGACGAGCGCCATCGCCGCGCTCGCTGCCAGCGCACTCCATCCGGTCCTGCGCAATCCGTGGCTCATAAGGCGCCCCGTCTCGACACTACTCACGCGCAGCGTGACAGATCGCCGCGGGCCGATTCAAAGGCCCTGCCGGGCGACGACACCGGGCGCGGATCAGAGCAGGCGCTCGATGTTGCGCCAGCCCTTCGGGCTCCAATCGTCCTCGTCGCTGCCGCAGTAGCGCCAGAGGCCATCGAAGCGGTTCCGCGCCGGTCCACCGAACTCCAGGCGCAGATGGCCCCAGTAATGGCTGCCGTCCCTGGCGCTGTCGCACTTCTGCCCGGAGCGCTTCTTGATCCAGAAGCCCTCGAAAGTCGTCGCATCGGTGAACGCGCCGAGCACGCGGCTGCCGTCGAAGTCATAGTCGCCGCGAATGCGGTCGCCCTCGCGGCGCAGCTCCACGACGCGGTCAGCGCTACGCCCGCTCGTACCGCCCCAGACGCCGAGGATCTCGACCTCGGCCGGCCCGGCCTCGGCCGTTCGCGTGCTGCTCACCGTCAACTCCACGCGACGATTGCGGGCGCGCCCCTCGACGGTGTCGTTGTCGGCCACCGGACGGGTCTCACCAAAGGCCCGCGTCGTCACCGCGTCCACCGCGAAGTCGCCGTTCTCCACGAGATAGTCGGCGACGGCCCGGGCACGCCTGCGGGAAAGCGCGAGGTTGTCCCGCGCATCGCCAACGCCGTCGGTATGGCCGGCGACCTCCACCCGACTGGAGGCCGGATCACCGATTTCCGCGATCACCGTGTCGAGCGCCTCGAAGGCCCCGGGCTTGAGCCGGTGCGCTCCGGAGTCGAAGAGCACCGCGCTGTCCAGAGCGATGCTGGTGGCCGACCCGATGGCCCCGACGGCGTCGACATCCGCGCCCGGGGTGCCGCTGTCGCATGCCTGCTTGAGGTCGACCAGCTTCACCAAGCGGAACTGGTCATCCGCGCCCACGTACGGGGCCAGGTCGATCTCCGCCTTGCCGCCGGCGATGGTGCCGACGCGCGTCCAGGCCTCCCCATCTGCGGAGACGGCCAGCGCGGTGGGCTCGGTATCCGGGCCGATCTCGAAGACGTACAGATCCGGCCCGGGCACGTCGATCAGCTGGTTGTCGGTGAAGCGCAGCACAAGCCCGCCGGCACAGCCGAGGGTCACGAAATCGTCCTTGTCCTCCGCGTAGCGCGGCGCGTCGAGCGCGCGCTCCGCCTCGGAGTACTGCGCGTCGTCGGCGGCCGGATCGCCCGCGTCGAAGCGCGAGACCTCGTCGGCGAAGGACACTGCACCCATCGGGAAGAAGACCTCGCCACCATGACCGTCCGAATAGTGCTCGCCTGCTGCCTGCGCGAGCGCGGGCGCCATGAGCCCCGCGATCAGGGCCATCGGCAGCAGCAGAGACCGCGAGGAGGAAAAGAACTCGCACCAGCGCATCATGGGTTCTCGTCGGCGGGCGTGGCCTCCACCCTACCCGCCGCGCCATCCGGATCGTGTCCCGCGATTCCCCCACATGACACGACGCGCGGCGCCGGACCCTACCTGCCCTTGAACACCGCGTCGCGCCGCTCGACGAAGGACTGCACGCCCTCCTTCGCGTCCTCGCTGGCCATCACCGCCGGCATGTCGTCGAAGACATGCGCCGCCGCGACCGCCTCACCGTCGACCCGCGCCTGGCGCGTCGAGCGCAGGATCGCCCGCACGCCCAGCGGCGCCGCGGCGGCCATGCGCTCGGCCACGGCACGCGCCGCGCGCAACTGCTCGCCGGGCGTGACGACCTCCTGCACGAGGCCGGTGCGCAGCGCCTCGGCGGCGCTCCAGGCATCGCCGGTCAGCAGATAGCGCTGGGCGTTGGCCCAGCCCATCTGCTCCGGGAGGCGCAGCGTGGCGCCACCGCACGGGTAGATGCCGCGCTTGACCTCGAGCAGCGCGAAGCGCGTGTCGTCCGCCGCGATGCGCACGTCGGTGTTGAGCATGATCTCCACGCCCCAGGTATAGCAGTAGCCCTGCACCGCCATGACGACCGGCTTCGAGCAGCGCGGTCCGGACAGCGCGAAGGGGTCGATGCCGCCCTCCGGGCAGGGGAAGCCCTCGCCCCTGGCGAACATCGGCGCCCACCTGTCGAGCTCCACGCCCGAGCTGAAGTGCTTGCCCTCGGCATGGAGCAGGCCGACGCGCAGCTCCGGTTCGCGGTCGAGTCGACCCAGCGCCAGCGAGAGATCGCTGTACATCTCCGGTGAAAGCGCGTTGAGCTTGTCGGGGCGATTGACCTTGATCGCGAGGACATGACCCTCGACGGTGGTTTCGATATGCGACATGGGTGCGGTCTCCTTCGCGGGTTCCGGCTGAGGTATCGCTACGTGTTGCTACCGGTTCGGCTTTCGTGTGCGTCTATCGCTTCGTCGATGCAGGTGCGCAGGCTCTTGAGAATGCTCCGGCGCGTATCCGGCGATTGCGCCGCCCGCGCGAGCATGACACCACCCACCGCCTGGGCGAGCAGCGACCAGGCCAGCGCTTCGTCCCGGGTTTGCCGCACAGTCCCGGCGTGCACTTCCAACAAGCGCCTCTCGAAGGCTCCGCGCACGGTCTCGTCCGAGCGCGCAACCTCTGCGCTCAGTGCCGGAAGGATGCAGCCCTGCTCCGGCTGCTCGACATGAGCCCGGCTGAGATAGGCAGCAAAGCAGGCCTTGGCCTCAGCCACTGACGCAACCTCGAAGCGCAACACCGAGCTCCCCATTTCGCGATCGACCAGCGCGCCCAGGAATTCCGCCTTCGACCGGAAATTGGAATAGAAGGCACCCGCGGTGAGCCCCGATGCCGCCATCAACGCATCGACACCGGTGGCAGCAAAGCCGCGCAACTTGATGAGCGCACCGGCTGCATCAAGGATGCGCTCGCGGTTCCTGGTCTTCTGTTCCGGGGAGTAGCGCACTGCGGGCACCCGTCGTTGACATGCTCGGAACCGCAGCATAACGTTCGTTATCAATCACGGTCGTTATTCATTCCGCGGCAGCCGACCCTCGCCAGTGATGCGGGAGCAAACAGGAGCCGTCCATGCCCACTGATTCCGCCCCGTCGCCCGTAGCGCTCATCGTGGGCGCCGGCGACGGCAACGGCGCCGCAATCGCACGGCGATTCGCCGACGAGGGCTACGTGTCGTGCGTGACGCGCCGCGATGCAAGCAAGCTCGATGCCCTCGTCTCGCAGATCCGATCCGAAGGCGGTCATGCGGTCGCCTGCAGCTGCGACGCCCGCAAGGAGGCGGATGTCGAAGCGCTTGTCGAGCGTATCGAGAGCGAAATCGGCCCGGTCGAAGTGCTGGTGTTCAACATCGGCGCCAACGTACCCAGCTCGATCCTCGAGGAAACCGCGCGCAAGTACTTCAAGATCTGGGAGATGGCTGCCTTCGCCGGGTTCCTCAGCGCGCGCGAGGTTTCGCGGCGCATGGTCGATCGCGGACGCGGCACCATCCTGTTCACCGGCGCGACTGCGAGTCTTCGCGGTGCACCCGGGTTCGCCGCCTTCGCCGGCGCCAAGGCGGCACCGCGCGCGCTGGCGCAGAGCATGGCTCGCGAGCTGGGGCCGCAGAATATCCACGTCGCGCACATCGTGATCGACGGCCCGGTCGATACCGGCTTTATCCGCCAGAACATGCCGGAGCTCTACGCCGAGCGCATGCCCAGGGACGGGGTCCTCCAACCTGCGCACATTGCGGAGAACTACTGGCGGATCCACTGTCAGCCGCGCGACGCATGGACCTTCGAGATGGACCTGCGTCCCTACATGGAAACGTGGTGACGCCATGCCCCAGCGCATCGATTTCTACTTCGACTTCGGCAGCCCGACCGCGTATCTCGCCTGGACCCGGCTCCCGGGGATGGCGCGCGACAACGACGCGGAGCTTGTCTATCACCCCGTACTACTGGGGGGCATCTTCCAGGCCACGGGCAATGCCTCGCCGATGACGAACGCGGCCAAGGCCGCCTACATGACGCGCGATCTGGAACGCTTTGCTCACCGGTACCGCGTGCCGCTGGCATTCAATCCGCACTTCCCGATCAATACGCTCACGCTGATGCGCATGGCCACCGGCGTGCAGCATCAGCAGCGCGAGCGCTTTCCGGAACTGATGGCGGCGTTGTTCTCGGGCATGTGGGTCGAGTCCCGCGACCTGGGCGACGGGAGTGTTCTGCGCCAAACGCTGGAAAGGCACCGGTTCGACCCCGATGCGCTCCTTGCGATCGCCGCGGACGAGACGGTGAAGACACGCCTGAAGGAGGCGACCGCTGCCGCCGTGGAACGCGGCCTCTTCGGCTTGCCGGCGATCTTCGTCAACGACGAGATGTTCTGGGGTCAGGATCGGCTCGACTTCGTGCAGGAGGCCCTTGAGGCCGGCCGCTGACCGCGACCGGGCCCATCCGGCAAGCGCTGCCCCTCCGGAACACGCGTGCAGGCGCGGTCAGCCCGATGCTGCCCGGACCCGCAGGGCCGTATCGACCTGCTGCTTGAGCAGCTCGTGCAGCGAGCGCACCGGAATGTCCGGAGTCACCAGCCAGCGATAGATGACGCCGTCGACGCAGGCACAGAACAGCTCGGCGACCTCGGCCGCATCCATCGACGGATCGATGCCGCCATCGCACTGCCCGGCGGCGATCCAGCGCTGCACATCGCGGCGCTGCGCGAGATGCGCGCGCGCCACGCTGGCGCGGAACTCGGCCGACGGGTCGATGCTGGCGTAGCGCAGCAGGTACATGGCGCGGATCTCGTCGGGTGCCTCGGCGATGAAGCCGTAGAGCGCATCGACCACGCGCTGCAGCGCATCCAGCCCGACCGCCTCGCCCACCGCCTCGTGCACGCGCGCGATCCAGTCCGCCATCACGGTGTCGTGCACGTGGGCGAACAGGCCGGCCTTGGAGCCGAAACGATGCGTCACCAGCCCGCGCGAGTAGCCGGAACGCTCGCCGATGGCCGCCAGCGTGGTGCCGGCCATGCCCGCCTCGACCAGCAGCGATACCGCCGCATCGAGCATGCGGCGATCCGACAGCGCGGTGCGTTCTTCCTGCGTGCGTCGTTGCGTCCTGCCACTTTGCATGGTTTACCCGCGCCGGTAGCTGCCCTAGTATTCATTTACTAGTTGGCGACAAGCAAGTGATGGCGACGCCGTCGCGCGCCGACCATGCGACAGGGAGACCCCGCTCGATGACCGACCCGTTCCTCGCGACGCTGCTGCGCCCGGAGGCGGACACCGTGGCCCAGGACTGGGACCGGCTGGCCGCCTATCTCGCCGAGCGCGGCATGCAGCTGGAGACCGACCCGGCGCCGCGCCAGTTCGCCGGCGGCTTCGCCAATCTCAACTACCTGGTGCGCATCGACGGCGGCGAGGCCGTGCTGCGCCGCCCGCCCATGGGCCCGCTGCCGCCGGGCGCCTACGACATGGGGCGCGAGTCGAAGATCCTCTCGCGCCTGCACGAGCAGTACCCGCTGGCGCCGCGTGCGCTGCACCTGTGCGAGGACGACGGGGTGCTGGGCGCGCCCTTCCAGATCACCGAGTTCCGGCGCGGCATCTCCTGCCGCAGCGAGCTGCCGACCGAGCACGCCGGTGACCCGGCCGTGGGCGAGCAGCTGGGCGCGATGCTGGTGGACCGCCTCGCCGAGCTGCACCGGGTCGAGCCGGCCGCCGTGGACCTCGACGATCTCGGCAAGCCCGACGGCTTTCTCGAACGCGCCGTGCGCGGCTGGCGCAAGCGCGCCAACCTGGCCATCGAGGGCTGGGGCACCGAGGCCACGCGCAAGCGCATCGAGCGGGTCGGCGAGTGGCTCGACGCCCACCGCGTGCCGGACGGCCCGGCCTCGCTGATCCACAACGACTTCAAGCTCGACAACCTGCTGCTGGACCCGAAGACGCTGGAACCGGTGGCGCTGGTGGACTGGGACCAGGGCACGCGCGGCGACGGCCTGTTCGACCTCGCCACGCTGCTGTCCTACTGGGTGCGCCCCGGCGATCCCGAGTGCATGCATCGGATGGCGCAGATGCCCACCGACCAGCCCGGCTTCCCCAGCCGCGAGGACGCCGCGCAGCGCTACGCGCGCGCCACCGGTCGCGATCTCTCCGACTTCCGCTTCCACCGCGCGCTGGCCACCTTCAAGACCGCGGTCATCTTCCAGCAGCTGTGCGCGCGCTGGCACAACGGCGGCACCCGGGACCCGCAGTACGCCACTCTCGGCGATCTCGCCGACGGGCTGCTCGACATGGCCCGCGACATCATCGACGAACGCACCTTCTGATCGCCCCCGGAGCCCCGCATGGACTTCTCGCTGACCCCGCGCATGGCGGAACTGCGCGACCGCACGCGCACCTTCATCGCCGAGCAGGTGATGCCGCTGGAGCAGGACCCGCGCCACACCCCGCACGGCCCGAGCGAGGCGCTGCGCAATGAACTGGTGACGCGCGCCCGCGACGCCGGCCTGCTGACGCCGCACGCCGGCACCGAGCTCGGCGGCATGGGCCTGACCCACGCCGAGAAGGCCGTCGTCTTCGAGGAGGCCGGCTATTCCCCGCTGGGCCCGGTGGCGATGAACATCCACGCCCCCGACGAGGGCAATGTCCATCTCATGGAAGTGGTCGCCACGCCGGAGCAGCGCGAGCGCTGGCTGAAGCCGCTGGTCGCGGGCGATGTACGCTCCTGCTTCGCGATGACCGAGCCGCCGCCCGGCGCCGGCTCCGACCCGTCGATGCTGCAGACCACCGCCACCGCCGACGGCGACGGCTACCGCATCAACGGCAGCAAGTGGTTCATCACCGGCGCCGACGGCGCCGGCTTCGTCATCGTCATGGCGAAGATGGCGGACGGCGCGGCGACCATGTTCCTGGCCGACATGGACCAGCCCGGCATCCGTCTCGAGCGCAGCATGGACGCGCTGGACAGCTGCTTCACCGGCGGCCACGGCGTGCTGCACTTCGAGGACCTGTACGTGCCGGCTGCCGACGTGCTCGGCGAGATCAGCAAGGGCTTCCGCTACGCCCAGGTGCGGCTGGCGCCGGCCCGGCTCACCCACTGCATGCGCTGGCTGGGGCAGGCGCGCCGCGCCCACGACATCGCGCTGGACTACGCCCGCAAGCGCGAGGCCTTCGGGCGACCGCTGGGCGAGCACGAGGGCGTCGGCTTCCAGCTCGCCGACAACGAGATGGACCTGCACGCCGCGCGGCTGGCGATCTGGCACACCGCCTGGGTGCTGGACCAGGGCAACCGCGGCAATCTCGAATCCAGCATGAGCAAGGTGATGGTCTCCGAAGCCGCCTGGCGCGTGGTCGACCGCTGCGTGCAGGTGCTGGGCGGCCAGGGCGTCACCGGCGAGACCATCGTCATGCGCATCTTCAAGGACATGCGCGCCTTCCGCATCTATGACGGCCCCAGCGAAGTGCATCGCTGGAGCATCGCGCGCAAGCGCCTCGATTCCGCCCACTGACCCCTACCGGGAGCCCACTGCATGCCCGCATTCCGCCTCGACGGCAAGACCGCGCTGGTCACCGGCGCCTCCAGCGGCCTCGGCGCCCATTTCGCCCGCGTGCTGGCCGATGCCGGGGCGGCGGTGGTGCTCGCCGCGCGCCGGCAGGAACAGCTCGCCGAGCAGGTGGCCGCCATCAACGACGCCGGCGGCAGCGCCCGCGCGCTGACGCTGGACGTCACCGACCCTGACGGCGTGCAGCAGGCCATGAGCGCGCTGTCGGCCGACGGCGGCTTCGACGTGCTCATCAACAATGCCGGCATCGCAGGCGAGCCCAAGAAGTTCCTCGACACCGACGAGGACGACTGGCAGCGCGTGGTCGATACCAACCTCAACGGCGCATGGCGCATGGCGCGCGAGGCCGCGCGGCACTGGGTGGCGCACGGCACCCCCGGCGTCATGGTCAACGTCGCCTCGATCTACGGGCTGCGCACCGGCGCGCTGAAGGTGGCCTACAACGTCTCCAAGACCGGCGTCATCCAGCTGACCCGCAGCATGGCCATCGAGCTGGTGCGCAACGACATCCGCGTCAACGCGCTCTGCCCGGGCTGGTTCCTCACCGCGCTCAACGCGGACTACTTCGCCACCGAATCCGGTCAGCGCTACACCAGGACCATCCCCATGAAGCGACTCGGCACAATGGAGGAACTCGACGGCCCGCTGCTGCTGCTGGCGAGCGACGCCGGCAGCTACATGACCGGCACCGAGATCACCGTGGACGGCGGCATCGCGCACGCGCCCATCTGAGCCACAGCGAACAAGGAGGAGACGCCGTGTTCCTGACCCAGCTTCTGCACAAGGCGCGTAGAGAGCGCCCCGACGCCACCTGCACTGTCGGCCCCGACAGCCGGCGGACCCACGCCGAGGTGGCCGACCGCGTCGCGCGCCTGGCGGCGGTGATGCGCGATCACGGCGTGCGCCCGGGCGACCGCGTCGCCATGCTGGCCGCCAATGCGCCCGAGTACCTGGAGTTCTTCTTCGCCGGCTGGTGGTGCGGTGCGGTGGTCACGCCCATCAACGCGCGCTGGAGCCCGGCCGAGGTGGTCTACGCGCTGGACGACAGCGGCTCGCGCCTGCTGATCACCGACAACGCCTTTCTCGCCACCGCCGATGCCGCGCGCGAGCAGTGCGCGGCGCTGGAGACGGTGGCGCTGATCGGCGCCGAGCAGGCCGAGGCCCCGACGGTGGCGCTGGAAGCCGCCATGGCCGCGGCCGAGCCGATGGCGGACATCGCCCCCGGCGGCAGCGACCTGGCCGCCATCCTCTACACCGGCGGCACCACCGGCAAGCCCAAGGGCGTGATGCTGAGTCACGACAACTTCGCCATCAACGCCATCGCCGCCATCGGTGCCGATCCGCGCACGCCCCGGCCGGTGATCCTGCACTGCGCGCCGATGTTCCACATCGGCGGCATGGGGCTGGTCATCCAGGGGGCGCTGCGCGGCGCAACGCACATCTTCCCGGCCGCCTTCGACCCGCCCGAGGTGCTGCGACTGATCGAGTCCGAACGCGCCACCGAGAGCTTCCTGGTGCCGACCATGATCCGCATGCTCATCGAGCACGAGGACTTTCCCAAGCGCGACACCTCCAGCCTGGGCACCGTCCTGTACGGCGCCGCGCCCATCGACCCCAGGCTGCTCGACCAGGCGCTGACGGCGCTGCCGCAGGCGAGCTTCACGCAGCTCTACGGCCAGACCGAGTGCTCGCCGATCATCACCGCCCTGCCCGGCTGGTGCCACGCGAAGGCCACCCGCGCGCTCGACAAGCTGGCATCGGCCGGGCAGCCGGTCAGCACCGCCGAGATCAGCATCCGCGACACCGAGGGCAACGAGCTGCCCACCGGCGAGGTCGGCGAGATCTGCGCCCGCGGCCCCACCGTCATGCAGGGCTACTGGAACAAGCCCGAGCAGACCGCCGAGGTGCTGGGCGGGGACGGCTGGCTGCGCACCGGCGACGGCGGCTACCTAGACGATGACGCCTTCCTGTTCGTCGTCGACCGCTTCAAGGACATGATCATCACCGGCGGCGAGAACGTCTTCTCCACCGAGGTCGAGAACGCCCTGCTGGACCACCCCGAGATCGCCCAGGCGGCCGTCATCGGCCTGCCCGACGAGCGCTGGGGCGAGCGCGTGCACGCCGTCATCGTGCCGCGCGAGGGCGACCGCGTCGACGAGGAAGCAGTGCTCGCGCACTGCCGCGAGCGCATCGCCCGCTTCAAGTGCCCGCGCAGCTTCAGCTACCGCACCGAGCTGCCGCTGTCGGCCGCCGGCAAGGTGCTCAAGTACCAGCTGCGCGACGAAGCGAAGCAGGAAAACGCCTGACCCGGCGCGGCACGCATCCCCGCGCGGTGGCGTTCCGCGCGGGGAATGCGCACGATGACGCGGTCCCGCCGCCATGACCGAGTCCCCGAACCTCACGCGCCCGCACTGGCAGCGCCTGCGCCGCATGTACCGCTCCGCCGGCTGGCCGTGCCTGGACGCCATCGAGCTGGACCTGCTCGCCGCCGGGCTGCTGGAACGCATTCCGAGCGCCACAGGCCCCGACACGCTGCGCGTCACCGACGCCGGCATCGCGGGTCTGGCCGGCCAGCGACAGCAGCACCAGCAGGCGCTGACCACGCACCAGCAGTGCATCCTCCGGGTGGCCGAGCACCTGCACGCCCAGAACCGCGTCTGCTTCAGCGAGATCAGCCTGCGCGCCAAGCCGGGTGAGCGCTGGCTGCAGGTGCGACCGGACCTGTACTCCATCCGCAAAACCACGCGCGCGGCGTATCTGGAACCGGTGATCCACGAGATCAAGGTGCGCCGCAGCGACCTGCTGGGCGACCTCAAGCGCCCCGACAAGCGCGCCGCCTACCAGGCCCTCGCCACGCGCTTCTACTACGTGCTCGGCGAGAACGTGGGCGACGCTGCGGACATCCCCGACGACTGCGGCGTGCTGCGCTGCACGGCCAACCGCCTGGAGCTGCTGCGCGAGGCGCCGCCGCGCGCGGCCGAGGTCAGCTTCGCGAGCTGGATGGCGCTGGCCAAGGCCACCCCGCTGCGCACCCAGCCCGAGCCGCCGCCCGAGCTCTGAGGCGCGGCGCTATTCGTCGGGCGCCGTCAACGCCACTTCGCCGTAGCGGTTCATGCCGGAGCCGCCGTCGGAGCCGGCGTCGTAGACGTAGCCGTAGACCGGCCCGTCCGCCGTATCGACAACGGCACCGCGCACCCACTGCACGGCAGCGTCGTCGACCAGTCGCTCGGCTTCCTGCCAGTCGCCGTCCGCCTGCCGCCGGATGTGGAACAGATGCCCGCTCTCCGCCTCGATGAAGAGCACGTGCACGCTGTCGCCCCAGCCAATGGCATCGGCACCGGTCTGGTCGGAATCCACCGGGTTCTGCGCCACGCGGCGCGCGCTGACCTGCACCGGCTCGGTTACATCACCGTCCGGCGCGATGCGGCGCACCCAGAGATGCCCGTCGGCGCGGCGAACGATGATGCTCACCGTGTCCGAAGCGGAAAGCCGTACCAGCGGCAGCACCGAGCCGACATCCTCGCTGCCGGTGCCGAGGCCGGAAGCCACCTGCACCCGCGGCGTGAGGGTGCCGTCCGGCTGCAGCCGCCGATACCAGGCGGTGCCGTCATCGCCGGTATAGGCGAGATGCACGACGTCATCCGCGCCCAGCGCCAGGCTCGGCCCGGACAGATGCGGACCGCGGTCGGCGTCGATCACCGCTTCCCCGCTCCACTCGCCATCCGGTGAACGGGTGCGGGTGTGGATCTTCTCCGGGCCGCCGTATACCGCGACCACGCTGCCGTCCGAGCGCACGGCGAGATCGGCCACCTGCGTCGGCGGCTCTTCCGGCGAGGCCAGCCGCTCGTCGCGGATGGCCCAGGTGTCCGGCTGCTCGGCATGATCGGCGGTGCGGAACACGTGGTAGAAGACGTGCTCGGAGGTCTGGTGCAGCATGTGGATGCGGTCGCCGACCAGCACCGAGGCGAAGCCTTCCAGATCGCCGGTGGCGGGGCGATGGTCGCCGTCCATCTCGGCCCAGCTCCCGCCGCCGTCGGCCGATTTCACCGCCATCAGCATGTTGTCGGTCTCGGCCGGCTCCATCAGGAAGTACAGATCGCCGGTCTGCGCCTGCCATGGGCCGATGCGCATCGGTGTCTCGACGAAGGTGCCGCCCAGATGGCGCTCAGGCACTTCCAGCGTCACCGCCGCCGTCTCCGCTGCCGGCAGCACCCGCCCGCTGTCGTCGACCACCCGGAACGCGAAGCGGTCGCCGGTCTCGTTCACCCGCGCACCGTCCGAGAAGCGGCGGATCACCAGCGGGAACTCCCATTCGCTCTGCCCGGCACCCGCCGTGAGCGGCGGCGTGCGGTCCGCGAAGCTGATACCGGCGCCGCCCGCAAAGGGCCGCTCCGACACCGGCAGCACATCCGTGGTCGCATCGCCGTGCGCGAAGGACCGCGCTTCCATGATGCTCACGCGCGGCGAGCGCGGCATGCCCTCGATGGCGATGCTGGCCACATCCAGCACGCCGCCGGCCGCCGTGAACACGCCCACCTGCGGCGTCACCGCACCATCCAGCCGATGGCGGAGCACCACGGCCTCGTCGTCATACTCCACCGTGATCTCGGGCCCACGCAGCACCACCTTGAGTTCGGCCCATTCATCAACCGGCACGTCGAAGGCCTCGCTCGCCAGCACCTGCGGCTCGCCGTCGCGCACGGCGACCAGATCGACGCCGCCACCCACGCGCAGATCAACGCGCTGGTAGTTGCCGGTATCCGCATAGCCGAACACCAGCCCGACCTTGCCCGACCCGCCTTCCGGCAAGCGCACATCCGCCGCGAACTCCACCGGCTCCCAGTGCGTGTCGTAGCGCGCCAGTGCCAGCACCGGAGCGGCGGCATCGCCGAAGCGTGCGTGCCCCTCCTCGCCCTCCGCGCGCCCGCTGACACCGCCACCGGAATCATCCACCACGTCCCACCGCGCAGCCGACTCATCCGCCAGCTGCGCTCCGAAATCCAGCTCAAGCTCCTTGGCCGGCTGCGGGAAGTTCTCCGCCCCCAGCGGCTCCCAGTCGCCATCGTTGCGCCGCACCTGCAACCCGTAGCGCCGCGCCGACGCGCCACCGCCGTGCTCCAGCTCCACCCGCAGCCGGAACGGCGTGTCCGCCTGCACGGTCGCCGCCTCGTCAACGCCAGCCGCCCAGCCGGCGTCGGCATCCAGTTCACGGCTGAAGTCTCTGCGGACCCGGAACGCCGACTGCCGCTCACCGACCGGCTCTGCGCCCGCTTGCACCTTCGCAGGCCCCTCGCCGCCACAGGCCACGAGAACCCCGCACAGATAAAGCATCACCGGCTTCAACGCGCGCGCACGCGAAAACCACCGCAACGGCCTGACCTGCAACATTCGTGGAAACCCCAGGAGAGAAGCGAAGGCGGCCGAACAGATGCGCGGTCGGACCCAACGACCGGCCGCGCCCTCCCCGCGCGACCGCGAGCGTCCGGACACTACGCACGGCATGTGACGGTTCGGTTACAGGGACAGTGTCCGCCATGCGCCAGTGGCCGTTGTCTTGCCCAGAGCTTGCTCTGCCCCTATCGATCCTTTCCAGCCGGTTCTCCGTACTAGCCCCCCACGCCAACCGCTCATCGAGCAAGCAAATCCGGCCTTCATCCCTCGACCGCAAGGGTCCGTGGGGTGCGGGAAATGACAGCGTCGAGCAAGAGCCAGACCGCAGGTCCAACGAAGACAAGCGACCAGGCGACCCGCTCCAGGAGAGCATTCCTTGGCAGCCCCAGCGCATTCATGGGGAAGAAGATGAGGACGGACACGAACGTCAGCAGCGACGCGCCATCGACCGCGACCTTGGAACGAACGATGCGATACGCGGGATCCACGCTCCGGGTTCGAAGAAGTCGAAGCCCATGAAGCCCGGTGGCACATCCTGCAATGCCACCAACGACATACAAGCCCGGCACGTCGAACTGATCGAGCGTCAAGTGTCCCCATGTCCCGCTCGTGGCGGCCCACAATGTGTGGTGGATCCCGATGAGAACATGAAACCCTCCCAGGATCCTCGCCCAGGTACTGACCGCCAGCCCCGCGGGAGACGACAACGACCCTCGGCGACATGTGACAAGCACGCTGGCAATCGTGGCAATCGTTCCCAGCACGCCGTACATCATCAGGTAGCCGACCTTCCACGCAGGGGCCATTGGCTCAACACGTCGGGGGTACTGCGAGCCGACGCCGCCGAACATATCCTCCCAGCCGGGCAGGAATCCGAGCCCAGCCGTCTTCCAGATCAGCGTGATGACGGCAAGGCACAAACATGTGAACGCCAGCGGAGCCTCGGCCCAAGGGGCAAACAACCGATACTGCGGCACGGCGTCGTTCATCGTGACCGCTCCCGGCGACAGACCCGTCGCGAATCCGCAATTCCGGGATATCTCTGCTGACCCGACGGCCTCCCATGACGCATCCGCTCGACCGTCACGTATCGGCAGACGATATTGACCACCCCGGAGGCATTCATCCGACCGGCCTCTTCCACGCGTTCACCCCGTTCTCCTCTGCCGGACTGCCCGGGACGGTCCATGCTCGGCGGGAAGGCAATGATGCCCGTTCCATTGTCCACAAGAACCCGCGATAGCGGTGTGTCTGGCGCATCCCTGGAGTCGACGACATTCCTTCCACTGGACTAAACGAGTTGCCCCTCCTGGAGTGACAGGGCATAGACCACGGGCCCCGGATGATCGCCATGGGCTGATTTCAGTCATGCACACTCCGCGGGTTTGGCAAGCGGGGCGACGCCATGACACTCCGGGCATGTCGGGTCCCGGGTGATCACGAACAAATTCCTTGAGTATCTCTGGCTTGTGGGCCGGCTCGTCGTTGAACCTCTTGGTCAGCCGATGCGGGGTGTGACTGCGATCCGCCGTCGACCCGCGGCGCCGCCATTTCATGATGGTGTCCCGCGACTGCCCGAAATGTACCGCCAGCTCGCCCACAGTGCCTTTGGCTTCCCGGATTGCTCGGTGCATGGGCGGCGTGGTGGGCGTGGTGGTCGCTTTCTTGTGCAAGCTCAACAGCACCCTGGACCCGTCACACATCGTCCCAAAAACACCCGCCAGGGCCTCACGGCCCATCAGAGACGGCCGCCTATTGTGCGGAAGGCAGTCGTCCGAAACCCGACAACTAGCCTTATCCACGGTACTTGTCCTGTGGCTTATCAGAACACTACACCGTGTCCGGAGAAGGGCCGGCTCACTCAGAAAAGAACGCCTCCGTGCTTTCGTCTGCCGGAAAAAAGCACTCGAGCCTGAGTTCTTGCAGGGTGACATCATGGGGGCTCCCCATGGTCGTATAAGTCGAGAACAGCGCAAGATTGCGCTCCCCGAGCATCAATTCCATTTGGAACAGGGGCGTCTGATCCTCGGCGGCCAACTCGTGCTGCCAGTTCCGCTCAAGATCGGAGCTCTTGAGCAGCCTGTTATACAGGCGGTACGCATCATTCCCGGGTTCGAGCTCGAAGACCTCCTGCTTGATAAATGCCAGCATGTGTGGGGCAAGTTGGCCCCAATTCCTGATGAAGGGCTTGAAACCATCCTCAGAGAAGAAGAGTTCATACACATTTGTGAAGCGGAGCATTTTCTCGATCGGAACAAACTGGGAGAAGAACCTCACAGCCGCATCATTACTCTGAATGAAGTCTCCAACCGGGCTCATCAAAATGGCGGGATAAGGCTCTTGCTGGACAAGAATTCGATCGACCGCCCTCTTCACCTGTTCAATTCAGGGGATGATAGTGGCCGTTGCCGATAGATCGGAGAAAACCCCGCCGCTCGCATGAGGGCATTCGCGTTCTTCAGCGAAAGATCCAGTGCGTCGGCAATGGCCGCCGTGATAGCGGAACTCGGCTGCGCTCGGCCATTTTCCAGAAAGTTGATGTGCTTGACAGAAAGCCCAGCGGCTTCCGCAAGGCGCGCCTGGCTGAAGCCCCTGACCGCACGCCAGTGTCTCAGGTGGTGGCAGAAGCCACCCCGCCTCGTCGTGGGTGAATCAGTCATTTGAACGCCCTCCCCCCCCCCCGACTGCGGTCCTCACGACCAGAACGAGGCAGGCGTAACAGCATATGCCATCACCACGATTGCGAGCGGCGCCTTACTTTTTAGCCACGCCGATTTCAGCGTGACCTTGCCCTGCTGCAACTCAAAATAGTCACACCCTCTTATCTTCAATGTCTTGCCGACCATGGGCAGTTCGATGACCAGTGTCCAACTTGCATGAGCCTGATCGCCATCGACGAGGATTATTACATCCTCGTAACTGTGAGGCGGCAATCTGTGGAATAAGCGCTGGTTGAAAAGGCGTACCCCCCTCCCACGGTAGCGTTTTCCGCTTACGGAGCCCCCATGAACGTCATAGTAAACCGCCTCTTCACTAAACAAATCCATGACTTTGTCGATGTCTTGTTGCGAGAAAGCACTGACCATGCCCTCTATGACGTCTCGGTTGCTGGCACTCGCGACCTTCAGCGGCGATTGGGCAATCATAGAATTTTACTCCGTGGCTGGCATCGAAATCGGCAACAGTATGAAACGCTGCAGAGGCCGTCGCCATCACCCATGAGGTAACAAGATCGTTGACCTGAAATGCGCCAAGCATGAAGGAGACTCTTGGGTCCCCGTCAGACCGCCACTGAAACCTTGGTTGCGGGCGTGCTCCCGCTCTCGCGCGACCCTGCGGACTGGGGTGCCAAAGGAGCGGAGCCTTGACTTATTCCCACGACCGATGTCCGGCCAGTACCGGTTAAGGCCAATTTCTATACCTGACCAGTATCAATAGACCGCTGGCGCAGACGCTTCGCCGTTCGTCTGACAGCGTCCGGTAGCGCGGCTCGCACCAAAGACCAGCGCCTCGTGCGGCGACGATGCCGAGCGCACTGTTTCCTCCGGCGTGGTGACGGGACGGCCGCTGTGCGCGGAGCTGACGGTTGTGCGACCGACAATGGTCCATTGCCCGGTCCCCGCCGCCCCCTTGCGCCCCTCGTCCTGTCGCGGGCACAGGCACAGCGCGCGAGAGTGGAGCGCCTACTGGCGTTCGTCCACTCGTCTCGTACTCCTTGCTGCTAACGACGCAATGCGGCATCGCCCGAAGACCATGCGTAGCGGGATAGCCTGCTCCCGCGTGCGTCGCCCGTCGACGCAGAGCCCCTGACCTGCCTGCCTTTATCGGCCC
>NZ_JAGLEJ010000055.1 GCF_023145115.1 Algiphilus sp. | reverse complement strand
AAGTCGACCTGTCGCTGCCCTCAGCACGCGTCATCCGCAGCCTGGAGCAGATTATCGAGTGGCGCGGCAAGCCCGGCGTCCTACGATGCGACAACGGCCCGGAACTAATCAGTGGCGCTCTCATGACCTGGGCCAGGGAGAAAGGCATCCGCATCGAATACATCCAGCCCGGCAAGCCCCAGCAGAACGCTTATGTCGAGCGCTATAACCGCACCGTACGCTACGACTGGCTCAGCCAATACCTGTTTGAAAGCATCGAGCAGGTACAGCAATCGGCCACCGAGTGGCTCTGGTTCTACAATCACGAACGACCGAACATGGCGCTCGGCGGCATCACCCCCATGCAGCGGCTGGCCGCCGCTGCATAGCTCCACTTTTGGCCTCCGTTAAAAACGGGGTGATTACCCCAGGAAGTCCGTGTTGATCTTGTGGAAGATGCCGAAGACGTACATGCCCAGCAGAAGCCATCTTCCGGTGATGGCGAGTCGGTTGATGAAGGCTTCCCAGCCCTCCCGTCTCATCAGCGCTTCGGCCGCGGCGATGACGGTACCCACGACGAAGAAGTTCTTCAGCATCGTGTGGTTAGAGAACACGGGGGCCTGGAGCACGCCATCGACCAGCAGTGCCGCGATCAGCACGCCGAAGCTGATGCGGCTGGATGGCCGGCATGCCAGCGCCAGGCCGGCGAGCCCGGCCAGGGCGTTCGACGGCAGGATCGGGAAGCCGTAGCCGAAGGTGTAGATCAGGAAGTGGAGCGCCCCGAAACAGCCGAACGCGAACAGGAAGGCGGCGTGCGGGGTCGAGCGCGCGGTGCGCCCGCTTGGGTTGAGCATCGGACCTCGGACCGGGGCAGTCGTGCGTCAGGGGCAGTATCCTCGATTCCCTGCGGCATCGCGCCAGCCCGCGGGCAATAGGGGGACAGTACTTAATTCCTGTAGAAGCGCCCGAAACGGCGAAATGCCGCAAGGAATTAAGTATACTGTCCCCCTTGTGCGCGTCGGGGTCGCGGGTCAGGTCGACGCGGCTTCGGCTTCCGCCCATGCAGCGGCGAATGCACCGCTGCCCAGTGTCGACTGGCCGCCGTCGCAGACCAGTACGGCGCCGTTGAAGTTGGCACCGGCCGGACCGGACAGGAAGGCGGCGGTGTCGGCGATTTCCTGCAGGCGGGCATAGCGGCGCAGCGGGATGGCCTGCAGGACCCGGTCCCGGTGTGCTGCGGTGGGGGTGAGCCGGGCCATGCCTTCGGTTTCGTCGACGGGGCCGGGCGCGATGGCGTTGACGCGCACACCGGCGGGGCCCCACTCGATGGCGAGGACCTTGGTCAGGGCATCGATGCCGGCCTTGGCAGCGCAGACGTGCGCCTGACCCGGCATGGGGTTGATGGCCTGGGTGGCGGAGATGTTGATGATGGAGGCGCCGGGCCTGGTCAGGTGCTCATAGGCGGCACGGCAGACGTGGAAGGTGCCCACGAGGTCGATGTCGACAACGGTGCGGAAGCCGTTGGCGGACAGCTGTGCCGCCGGTGACACGAAGTTGCCGGCAGCACCCGACACCAGGACGTCGATCGTGCCGAAGGTGTCGCGGCATGCGGTGATGGCGGCCTCGACGGCGGCGTAGTCGCGCACGTCCGCCGCGTATCCGGCGGCCGCAGCGGCGGTCCCGCGCAGTTCCGCCACGGCGGCATCGACCTTGTCCTGCGAGCGGCTCATGACGAACACCCTGGCGCCGCGCCTGGCGAAGCCATGGGCGATCGCGAGGTTGATGCCGCTGGTGCCGCCGGCCACGAACACGGTGCGCTCGCGAAAGGTGTCGTCCACGTTCGTCGATCCGGTGTTCATGCCCGTCGCTCCGATGCGCGCGTCGTGCGCCGGTTAACGGCGGTCAGCTCCTGCCGCCCGCCTGCTTGCGCGCGGGTGTCTGCTGCCTGCCGTTGGTCTTGCCCTGGAGCCGGTCGATGCGTCCCTCGTCGCGCAGCTCCTGGAACACCTCCGAGATGCGCTGCATGACGTGGATGCCCATGGAGTTCTCCTCGACGGACATGCGGTCGGTCGCCAGCTTGATGAAGGCGCTGGCCTCCTCGACCATGCGCTTGTAGTAGCGCTTGCCCGCCGGCGTGACCGTCACGAGCTTCTCCCGCCCCGATTCGGGGTCCTCCGAGATCACGATGAAGTTGTGCGGCGGCTTGGCGAGCGAGCGCAGCGCCTTCGAGACGGTGCTGCTGGTGATGTCGTACCAGGTGGTCAGGCATCGCTCGATCTCCTTCCGGCGCAGGCTGTTGCTGCCGCGGTTTCCCTCGGAACGGAGGAGCCACATGATGACCGTCTGATGCCGGTCGAGCTCGCCGCTGCCGCGCAGCGCGTCCTCGACCTGCATGCCGATGGCGTAGTGGATGGGGTAGAAAAGCTCAAGAAAGTGCCTGGCGGCGTCGGCATGACTGATCTCGTTGATCTCGGTTTCTAACTTCTTCAATGCTCGGATCCGATCGATGATGAAACCGGATTATGGCCGGCCACATTCATCGCTCACAATAGTGTCGGATTGACATAGTATCGTCAAGACGAGAATATGCGGCTCTCCTGGAGACGAGGGTGAAGCCGTGGCCGATCAGCAAGCGGTTGTCGATGAGAGTGCCGCCGGGCAGGCGGAGATGGATGCCAGACTGGCCGCGCTGCGGTCCGGCTACGAGGCCGAGCGCTACCCGTCGGCGGCGGTGCGCATGGACCGGCTCTCGCGCCTGTGGTCGGCGCTCGACCGGCACGCGGATCGACTGTGCGAGGCGCTGAGCGAGGACTTCGGGTACCGGTCGCCGCGCCAGTCGTACTTTGCGGACGTGGCCACCACCGGGAAGGCGATCCGGCTCGCGCGCAAGGGCGTGCGGCGATGGATGCGGCCGGAGCGGCGGCGCGCCGATTTCCCGTTCTCGCTCTTCGGCGGACGCTGTCGCGTCCATTACCAGCCGCTCGGCGTGGTGGGGATCCTGAGCCCCTGGAACATCCCCGTGAACCTGACGCTGACCCCGCTCGCGGGCGTTCTCGCAGCCGGCAACCGGGCGCTGGTCAAGCCCTCAGAGCACACGCCCCACGCGTCGGCGGTGATGGTCGAGCTGCTCGACGGCGCCTTCGACCGCACCGAGGTGGCAACCGTCACCGGTGACGCGGCCGCGGGTCAGTACTTCAGCGCCCTGCCGCTCGATCATCTCGTGTTCACCGGCGGTACCGCCATCGCGCGCCACATCATGCGGGCGGCTGCGGACAATCTCACGCCGCTGACGCTGGAGCTCGGCGGCAAGTCGCCGGTGATCATCGGCACGGGGGCGGATCTCGACCGGGCCGCGGCGTGCATCGCCTTCGGCAAGGTGTTCAATGCCGGCCAGGTATGCCTTGCGCCGGATTATGTCCTGGTACCCGAGGATGCGCGCGATGCACTGGTCGCGGCCCTGCAGCGGGAGGTGCGGCGCATGCTCCCGGACGGCGCCGCAAGCGGCGACTATGTGGCCGTCATCAATCAGCGCCAGCGCGAGCGCATCGGCGCCTATCTCGATGAATGCCGGCAGGCCGGGGTGGATACCCGGTCGGACGGCGCGCACGACGGGGCCCGGGTGCCGGTGACGCTGATCATCGACCCGCCGGATCACCTCCGCGTGTCGCGCGAGGAGATCTTCGGGCCGCTGCTGATCATCCGCACCTATCGCCGGTTCGATGATGCGCTGGCGCACGTCAATGCGCGGCCGCGCGCGCTGGCGCTCTACTTCTTCGGGCGCGACGCCGGCGAGCGCCGCCGCGTCCTCGAGGAAACCACCTCCGGAGGCGTGACGCTGGATGACGTGATCATGCATTACACCTTCGACGACCTTCCGTTCGGCGGTGTCGGCCCCAGCGGCATGGGGGCCTATCACGGCTTCGACGGCTTTCGTCAGTTCTCCAACGCGCGCGCGGTGTATCGGCAGACGCGCGTCGATCTGGGGCGCGTCATCCGCCCGCCCTACGGACCCGTGTTCGACCGCTTCTCGCGATTCCTGATGACACGCGGATAAGGCACTTGACAGAAATCGTGTCGACTCGACACAATGTCGAACCAGAAGTATACGAACAGGAGACCAGCGTGGCCGAGCTGAAATTCGAGACCGACTTCGACGTCACGAAGCTGCGCGATCCGGACGTGATCGCGAATCCGTATCCCTACTACGAACTGCTGCGCGAGCAGCTGCCCCAGTTCGGGCTGCTCGACTACCCGCCGGGGACCGTGCCGGGCGTCGACGAGCCGAATCCGGCATGGGTCTTCACGCGCTACGAGGACGTGGTGGGTGTGCTCAAGGATCACGAAACCTTCTCGTCGCGTGATCCGATGCAGGAATCCTCCGCCGCCCCGACGCTCATGCTCGTCAATCACGACCGGCCGCGGCACACGGTGCTGCGCAACATCGCGAAGAAGGCCTTCACGCCCAAGCGGGTGGGGGCCGATATCGCACCGTTGGTGACGCAATCCATCAGCGAGATGATCAACGAGCTGCTCGACAACGACGTCGACTTCATGAAGGAAGTTGCCGGCGTGCTGCCGTCGATCATCATGACCTTCCTCATCGGCACTCCGCGCGAGGACTACTCCCGTCTCGTGCGCTGGGCCAACGCCTTCATGGTGTCGTCGGACTTCACGCCCGAAGAACGCCAGCAGTGCAACGTCGAGCTGTTCACCTACTACAGCGAGAAGGTGGCGAGCTGCTATGCGGCCATCGAGCGCGGCGAGGAGGTGCCGGACACGCTGATGGCGGCATTCATCCGTGCGGAGGATGAAGGCCAGTACCTCACCAAGGAGGAAGTGGTCCTGTTCTGCATCACGCTCGTCGTGGCCGGTGCCGAAACCACCACCTACCTGCTGGGCAACCTGGTATCGACCCTTCAGGAGGAGCCCGAGCTCTTCACGCTGCTGAAGCACGACCGCACCCAGATCCGGCCCTTCATCGAGGAGAGCCTGCGCCGTGACGGCCCGCCGCAACGCCTGTTCCGCGTGGCCACCCGCGACTGCGAGCACGGCGGGGTGCGGATCGGCGAGGGCCAGTGGGTGGCGTTCTTCATGGCGGCGGCCAACCGCGATCCGAGCGTCTTTCCCGATCCCGACCGGTTCATCCTGAACCGACCGAACATCGGCAAGCACGTGACCTTCGGGCACGGCATCCATCACTGCCTCGGGTCCGGCGTCGCGCGCATGGAGGCCGAGAAGATGCTCGAGGTCATCCTCGACAACTGCTCGGCGATCGAGGCCGGTTCGGCGCCCAAGCGCCGGCAGCGCGGCGGCCTGCTGACCTATGGTCTGCAGTCGCTGCCGGTCGTGCTCCGTTCCTGAGTCCCTGAACCGCCATACCGGGGAACCGATCATGGAGATGATGCAGGCGGAAGGCTTCCGGCTGACGCGCGATGGTCCGCTGGCGGAGCTCACGCTGAGCCGCGCCGGGGCGCTGAACACGCTGCAGGACGCATTCTGGGGCGAGCTTTCCGCCGCCCTCGACCTGGTGGATGGCGAGCCCGCGATCCGCGCCCTCGTGCTGCGCGCGGAGGGAGCGCACTTCTGTGCCGGGATGGATCTCGACTTCTTCGAGGCCGTGCGGGCGCAGGCGGAGGCGGAGCCGGGGCGCTACCGCGAGTGGCTGCGTCGCAAGATCCAGTACCTGCAGAAGCCCATCGACCAGCTCGAACGGCTGCGCGTGCCGGTCATCGCGGCCACCCAGGGCGCGTGCATAGGCGCCGGGCTGGATCTGCTGTGCGGAACCGATCTGCGCCTCTGCGCCGCGGATGCGTTCTACAGCATCCACGAGGTCAACATCGGCATCACCGCGGACATGGGTGTGCTGCAGCGTCTGCCCGCGCTGATCTCGCCGGCGGTGGTCGATGAGCTCGCACTCACCGGGCGACGCATGCCGGCAGAGGAGGCGCGAGCCGTCGGATTCGTCTGCCGCGTGGTCGAGGATGCGGCGGCACTGGACGAAGCCGCGCGTGCCATGGCAGCGCGGGTCGCGGCGCTGTCACCACTGGCGGTCAGCGGCACCAAGGTCGCGCTGCGGCGCAACCGTGCGCGAAGCGTGGCGGAAGGGCTGGATTTCATGACCGCCTGGAACGCCGCCATGTTCGTGACCGACGACATTCCGCGCGCGATCGCGGCACAGCGCGACCGGCAGGCGGTCGCCTTCGACGATCTGCTGCCATGAGCGCGCGCCACACCCCCGTCGTCG
This sequence comes from Algiphilus sp., assembly GCF_023145115.1. Taxonomy (NCBI): domain Bacteria; kingdom Pseudomonadati; phylum Pseudomonadota; class Gammaproteobacteria; order Nevskiales; family Algiphilaceae; genus Algiphilus; species Algiphilus sp. The sequence continues at coordinate 10,073 of NZ_JAGLEJ010000055.1, read as the reverse complement.
TCGGTGGCGGCCCGGCCGGGACACAGCCGACCGGGACGTGGAGCCCGAAAAACTGAAGGGCGCAGCCGTTGCGCTGCGCCATCCGTGAGCAACCGAGCAGGAAGGAATGAAGATCAACGTTACCGATCGGGCGGGCAATCAACGGGTACTCGAATGCACTCCCGGCGATCGGCTGATGGAGGTGCTGCTGGCGCTGGATCTGGTCGAGGCGACCTGTGGCGGCGAGTGTTCGTGCGCCACCTGCCAGGTCTACGTCGCCGACGGCTGGATCGATCGGCTGCCGGCGCAGGGCGCGTTCGAGGCCGAGCTCCTGGACGAGCTGCTGAATGCCCGCAGCACCAGCCGGCTGGCCTGCCAGATCGCGCTCAGCGAGGACATGGACGGACTCACCGTCACCGTTGCACAGCACGAATGAACCCAATTGCGAGGAGACCGCAATGAGCACCAGTGAAATCGACACCACGGTCGAAGTATTCACCCGCTTCGGCAACAAGGACGTTCCCGCCATCGTCGAACTGATGGCCGACGATGTGCTGATCGAGTTCTACGGCCCGTCGGTGATTCCCTACGCGGGTACCTATCGGGGCGCCGGCGAGGCCGAGCGCTTCTTCTCGACCGTGCTGAGCTCCGTCGACATTCATCGCTTCGAGCCCGAGCAGTTCCTGAGCGACGGCCGGATGGTGACGGTGACCGGGGAGCTGCATCTCACCGCGCGCTCGACCGGACGCGACATCCGCTCCGCCTTCGCGCACGTCATCACGGTGGCGGATGGCAAGTGGCTCCGCTTCCGCGATTTCATGAATACCGCCGAAGCAGTGGCGGCATTCACCGCGTGATGCGCGACGCCCTCTATCGGCAGGTCGCGATCGGCGATCTCGTGCTCTTCTCGGTGCTCGCGGTGCCGGTGGTCGGTGCCTGGGTGCTCGACCTGTTGCTGGCGCTCAACGCCTGGCTCGAATGGTCGGGGTCGCTGCCGACGAGCGCTGGGGTCTATCTGCTGCTGCACCTGCTCGGTCTGCTCGGTGCCGGTCTCGCCTTCCTGCGCATGCGCATCGGCGCCAGGTCCGATGCGATCGCGGCGACCATCGTGGTCAAGCTCGCTGCCGCCGCGCTGTTCGCCATCGGCGTGGTGGCCGGAGCACCGGCGGTGCTCCTGATCCTGGGCGCGGTCGATCTGCTGCAGGGGCTGGCACTGCTGTTCTGCAGCATGCGATCCGCCGCCCCGCCCGGGCTTGAAAATGTCGAGTCGACACAATAATGTTCCGACACGATGGTCATGATCCGCTCGGCGAGGGCGTGCCCGTGAAGATCCGTAGGCGAGACGGCCGCGAACGGCGTTGCGAGTCCGCAGCGGCATGCCGGCTACGCCCGCGTGTGGCTGGATGCGCATGCACGGCGGGCGGGGGGCGGTGATGGCGAGGCTGCAGGCGATCGGTGCCGTGCGCGCGGGGCTCGTCGCGCTGATGATGCTGCCCGTGAGCGGGCTCGCCCAGCAGGACGGTGCGGGTGAGCAGTCGGCGCCCGACTACAGCCTGCCGGCCGTGGTCGAGCGCATGCAGGCGTATCAGGCCGAGGCCCGCGAGGCCCTGGAAGCCCGTGAGGCGGCCTATGCCGGACGTCTCGCTGATGCCCGCCAGCGACTCGATCAGGCCCGGAACCGACTGGCCGGTCTGGAGACCGAGGGCGGCCGGCTGGAGGCCAGCTTCGACGACAACAAGGCGGAGCTCAACCGCAAGGCCGAGCTGCTGAACGACAAGATCGGCGCCCTCAAGGAGCTTCTGGGCGTGTTCCAGCAGAATGCATCCGATCTGATCGGTGCCTTCGTCACCTCGCCCACCAGCATCCAGTATCCCGATCGCGATGTCTGGCTGGAGGGCTTCGCGAACCGGATGCGGAACGCATCGGAAGTGTCGTCCGTCGATGACATCCGGGCACTGTGGTTCGAGATCCAGCGCGAGATCGCGGCGTCGGACGACATCGTGCGCCTGCGCACCGAGGTCGCCGATCCCGATGGCTCGGTCACCGAGCGCGACCTCGTGCGCGTCGGCACCTTCAACCTGCTCGACGCGGGCGCCGACCCGGCCTATCTGGCGTGGGACGCCGGGCGCCAGCAGCCGCGGGTGCTGGCGCGGCAGCCCGCCGGCGGCGAGCTGGAGCGGGTGGCGGGTTACGTCGCCGCGGAACAGGGGCTGCACGCGCTCGCGGTCGATCCGACCGGCGGCACCCTGCTCGAGCTTCTGGTGGAGAAGCCAACGCTGCGCGAGCGCATCGATCAGGGCGGGCTGGTCGGGTACACCATTCTCTTCCTCGGGGCGCTGTCGTTGCTGCTCGCGCTGGTCAAGCTCGCGGACCTCGGGCTGATCAGCCTGCGCATGGCATCGCAGGATCGCGACCCGGGACAGCCGCGCGCCGACAATCCGCTCGGCCGCCTGCTCGCGACCTGGTCCGCGCACCGTCACGACGACCCCGAGACCGTCCAGATGCGCCTGCACGACCGGGTCGCCAAGGAAACCGCGCGCATCGAGCGCTTCTCGGTCTTCCTCGTGATCATCGCCGCTGTGGCGCCGCTGATGGGGCTGCTGGGCACCGTGGTGGGCATGATCAATACCTTCCAGGCGATCACGCTCTTCGGTACCGGTGACCCCCAGACCATGGCCGGCGGCATCTCGCAGGCGCTGATCACGACCGTGCTGGGCCTGGTCGTCGCGGTACCGGCCGTGCTGCTGCACGCGCTGGTTGCGGCGCGCGGGCGGGCACTGGTCACGGTTCTCCGGCAGCGCAGCGCTGCATTGAGCGGCGACGCACTGGCCATGCGGCACGGCGGCGTGCGCGCCGCCCCGCCATCGATGCCGGCAGCGGCGCCGAGCCCCGCCTGAGGTACATGCCATGACCGACGTATTCCGGGACAGCGAGCGGCGCGAGGACGACAACGGCATCGACCTGACGCCGATGCTCGATGTCGTCTTCATCATGCTGATCTTCTTCATCGTCACGGCGACCTTCGTCAAGGAAGCCGGGATCGATGTCGAGCGACCGCCGGCCTCGACCGCGGAACGCCAGGACCTCGCGAACATCCTGATCGCCATCACGGGGGACGACATCGTATGGATCGACGGCAGCCCCGTCGACGAGCGCGACCTCGTCACCGTGGTGACGCGGCTGCACGCGGAGAACCCGCAGGGCTCGGTGGTGATCCAGGCCGATCGGGCCTCGACGCACAAGACCCTGAAGGTGGTGCTGGATGCGGTCCAGGAAGCGGAAGTGGGCCAGGTCGCAGTGGCGGCACAGAACGAATAGACACGCAGCGAACCGATTGCACCCGCCGGCGGCGCGTCGGCGGATCAAGCGTCTCTGGAGGAGGACGACGATGAAACAGCGATGCCATACATGGGTGATGGGCGCCGGCCTGATGGCGGTCGCCCCGATGCTGTCGGCCGACGGCATGGGCGATCTCATCCGGCAGGGCGAGGCGTACCTGGTTGCTCAGCAGGCGTCCCAGCAGCGCGTCGATGCGCTCGACGCCGAGATCCAGGACACCGAGGCCGAGTACCAGCGCCTGCTCCGGCAGGTCGAGGGGCTGGAGGCCTACAACCGCCAGCTGCGCAAGCAGATCGATGCACAGGACGCGGAGATCGCGCGCACCGATGCGTCCATCTCGAAGGCGACCGAGGTCGATCGCCAGCTGCTCCCGCTGCTCAACAAGATGGTGGCGGTCTACACGCAGCTGGTCGACGTCAGTCCGCCGTTCCTGCCCGATGAGCGTGCCGACCGCATCGACTTCCTGCGCGCGACCGTGGATCGAGCGGACGTATCGGCTGCGGAGAAGTTCCGCCAGGTTCTCGATGCGTACATGACGGAGCTGGACTACGGGAGCACCATCGAGGCGTACAACGATGTCATCGCGACCGAGGGCGGGGAGCGCGAGGTCAGCGTGCTGCGGCTCGGCCGCATCGGGCTGTTCTATCAGACCGCGGACCGCGCCCATACCGGGCGCTGGAATCACGAGGCCGGCAGCTGGGAGCCGCTGGGGGCCGAGTACCGCAACGGCGTGTACCAGGCCATCCGCGTCGCGAACAAGCTGACGGCGCCGTCGTTGCTGACGCTGCCGCTGCCGCCCCCGGGTGCGCCGGCCTCCGATGCCGGCTATGCCGGTGCCATCGAATCGGACGGTGTTGCCATCGCGGTGGCGGGAGGCCCGCAATGACGGGGCGTTCCATGCTGGCAGCCATGCTGCTCGCTGCCCTGTCGGGCGTCGCCACCGGCCCGGCGCTGGCGCAGAGCGAAGAGGCGCTGCTGGAGAAGGTGCGGACCGGCGAGATCGGCAATCGCGCCGAGGAAGCGCGCCGCATCGCGGCCTTTCGCGCCATGACGCCCGCCGAACGACGCACGGCGGTCGATGCGCTTCAGGCGCGCAGGGACACCCTGCAGGACGAGAGTGTGTCGCTGGAGCAGCGCGCACGCGACAACAAGCTGCGCTTCGAGCGCCGGATCGCGGCGCTGCGCGAGGCGATGGGGCCCGAGGCGGCGATGTTCGGCATCCTGCAGCAGACGGCGTCGGAGCTCATCGGCGTGTTCCGGAACTCCCCGACCTCGCTCGACCATCCCGGGCGCGAGTCGTGGCTGGCCGACTTCATCGCACGCATGGAGAAGGCGTCCGCGATCTTCTCGATCGCCGATCTCGAGCGCCTGTGGTTCCTGGTGCAGCAGGAGATCGCCGCGTCGGGGCGCATCGTGCGCGTCGAGGGTGAAGTGATCACCGACGCCGGGGATCGCAGCCGGATACCGATGATCCGGGTCGGGAAGTTCAATCTCGTGACCACCGAGCCCGAACCCGCCTATCTAAGCTGGCAGGCCGACAACCAGCGCGCTTCGCTGCTCAAGCGACAGCCCGAGGGGCGCTACCTGGACGGAGTCGCCGACTACGCGGCCACCGAGAGCGGTGTGGCTGCACTGGGCATCGACCCCACCGGAGGCTCGCTGCTGACCCGGCTGGTCGATTCGCCGTCGCTCGGCGACCGGGTGCACCAGGGCGGACTCATCGGCTACCTGATCATCGCGCTGGGCGTGGTCGGCGTGCTCATCGCGGTGTACAAGCTGATCGCCATCATGCTGGTGAGCGCGAAGGTGGCGGCTCAGCGCCGCAACATCGACCGGCCCAGCGACGACAACCCGCTGGGCCGGATGCTGGCCATCTACGAGCGGAATCGCGACGCCGATACCGAGACGCTGGAGATGCGGCTGGGCGAAGCCATCGTCGAGGAACGCCCCCGCATCGACCGTTTCGTGGGGCTGATCAAGGTCATCTCGGCGGTGGCGCCCCTGATGGGGCTCATGGGCACGGTGATCGGCATGATCGCGACCTTCCAGGCCATCACGCTGTTCGGCACCGGCGATCCCAAGACCATGGCCGGCGGCATCTCGCAGGCGCTGGTGACCACGGTGCTGGGGCTGACCGTGGCGATTCCCACCGTTCTGCTGCATGCCGCGGTGAGCGCGCGCGCGGGAGCGGTCGTCAATACCCTCAAGCACCAGACCGCCGGGCTCATCGCCGAGCGCATGGAAGCCCGCAAGGCGACCGTCTGACCGGGGGCGACGATGCTGAGCAAGCTGCAGTTCCTGTTCTCGGACATCGCCTTCCAGGTGAGTGGCTTCCTGGGCCTCGGCGGGGATGTGCTGCTGCTCATCGCGGTGGCGATCTGCCTCATGTGGTGCTTCATCGTCGAGCGCGTCGTCTTCTTCTATCTGCGCTACCCGCAGAAGGCGCGCAGCGTCCGGGCGCTGTGGGAGGCCCGACAGGATCATCACAGCTGGGAAGCGCACCAGATCCGCAATGCGCTGCTCGATGCCATGCGTCAGCAGACCGGTGCCTACATCGGGGTCGTCCGCACCTTCGTCGCGCTGTGTCCGCTGCTCGGTCTGCTGGGCACGGTCACCGGAATGATCGCGGTCTTCGACGTGATGGCGCACGCCGGGATGGGCAATCCGCGGCTGATGGCGGACGGCGTGGCCAAGGCGACCGTCCCCACCATGGCGGGCATGGTCGGCGCGCTGTCCGGCGTGTTCGCGATGTACTGGCTGGACTGGCAGGCGCGCACGCGCATGGACGCGCTGGCGGACCACATGGAGACCGAACATGCGTGAATTCCTGGACGAGGGCGGCGGGCGCGAGGAGGCGGGCATCGATCTCACGCCGATGCTCGATGTCGTGTTCATCATGCTGATCTTCTTCATCGTGACGGCGAGCTTCGTCAAGGAAGCGGGCTTCGACGTCAACCGTCCGCCCAATACCGATCAGCCGCCGCGCGACGACGAGCGCAAGAACATCCTGATCAACGTGGCGGCCGACGGACGCCTCTACATCAACCGGCGTCCGGTCGACCCGGGCGCGCTCACCGCCAACATCAAGCGGCTTCACGCCGAGAATCCCAAGGGCGCGGTGGTGATCCAGGCCGAGGACGACTCCATGAACGAGTATCTGATCACGGTGATGGATGCCGCGCGCAAGGCGGGCGTCTATGACGTCGCCATTGCGTCGAACTAGGTCGATGACCATGAACGCGAGTGCCATCGACCGTGTCGGGCGGGTCAATCCGCTGCAGGCGGCATTGCGCATGGCCATCGGTCTGGCGGTCGCCGTGATCATCACGGCGCTGCTCTACTGGCTGATGTCGGCACTGGTGGCCGCGGGCAAGAATGCGCTCACCGAGGCACCCCGGGGCCGCATCGTGGATTTCGTGCGGGTTCCCGACCCGCCGCAGCTGCGCACCGAGCAGCCCAGGCCCGAGAAGCCGGACAAGCCGCAGATCGCGCCGGAAACGCCGGAGATGCGCAGCGAGGTGGTCAAGCCGGGCGGCAACACCGTCAATCTCGGCGCGCTGTCGGTGGACAACGATCTCGCCGTCGATACCAGTGCCGGTCTGTCGGCATCCGACGGCGAATATCTTCCCATCGTCAAGGTCGCCCCGATCTATCCGAGCCGGGCGCAGAGCCGCGGCATCGAGGGGTGGGTGCTGCTCAGCTTCACGGTGACCGAAGCCGGCAGCGTGATCGAGCCCCGTGTGATCGACGCCGATCCCCGCGGCGTGTTCGACCGCGCCGCGATGAAGGCCGTCGAGCGCTTCAAGTACAAGCCGCGCGTGGTCAATGGCCAGCCGCAGGTCGTGCGCGGGGTCGAGCATCTCATCACCTTCCAGCTGGACGACTGACATGGCAACGATCCGGAAATGCGGGTGGCTCATCGTGATCGCCGTCGTGGCGTTGAACCCCGCGGTGCTGCTCGCCGACACCGCGGAGGACGAGCGGCGCAAGCCACCGACGCGGGTGACGGAGAAGCTTTCGCCGCACGTCTATCAGCAGATAGAGGCCGCACAGGCGGCGATGGAGGCGGGTGATCTCGACGGCGCCGAGGCGCAGATGGACGCACTGAAGGCCGATGCCGGATCGCTCAACGATTACGAGCGTGCGCAGATGCACAACTTCTACGCCGCCATCCACTACGAGCAGGGCCGGGTGGACGCGACCATCGCCGACTACGTCGCGATCCTGAAGCTGGAGGCCCCGCCCGAGCAGATCCGCACCAACAGTCTGTTCCGGCTCGCGCAGCTCTATTTCGTCAAGGAGGACTATGCGCGTTCGATCCGTGTGCTCGACGAGTGGATGAAATGGGTGGATGCGGTGCGGCCGGAAGCGCACATGCTGATGGCGCAGGCGCACTATCAGCTCGACGCGTACACCCCCGCGCGGGCAGCGGTGATCGCGGCGATGCGCGAGGCCCGGAGGCGCCAGCAGCCCCTGCAGGAGAACTGGCTGGCGCTGCTGCGCGCGATCTACTACGAGCAGGACGACTACCGCAGCGCGGTGAAGGTTCTGGTCTCGCTGGTGAGTCGGTGGCCCGGTCCCAGCTACTACAAGCAGCTGTCGGGCATGCTCGGCCTGCTGGGTCAGCAGAAGGGACAGCTCTATGTCATGCACGGGGCCTATGTCGCCGGCATGCTCGAATCGGAGTCGGAGCTGCTGAATCTGGCTCGCCTCTACATGGCCGAGGATGCGCCGCTGGCAGCCATCGAAGTGCTGGAGCGGGGCATGCAGAGCGGTGTGGTGGCGGGCGATGTCGCGAATCTGCAGCTGCTTGCCCAGGCGATGGCCCTGGCCAAGGATGTCGACGGGCAGATCCCGGTGCTCGAGCGCGCTGCCGAGGCGTCCGGCGAAGCGCTGCACTATCTGTATCTCGGACAGGCCCAGATGGGGCAGTACCGGTGGGCCGAGGCGGCTGCATCGCTGCGCCGGGCGCTGAGCATCGGTGGCCTGGACCGCGAGGGCAGCGTGCACATGCAGCTCGGTACCGCCTACTTCAATCTCGAGCGCTACGGACAGGCGTTGCAGGCGTTCAAGGATGCCTCGGCCCATTCCGATCAGGCGCAGCAGGCCGAACAGTGGATCGGTTTCGTGCGGCAGGAGATCAAGCGCACGGAAGCCATCCGCGACCTTTAGCGATGCAGGGAATCCGGTTCGTTCCGCGGGGGTGCTCCCCCAGGCACGGCGTTGCGCTGCATGACATCTCTCCCGTCAGGCCGGCGGTCGCCGTGTCGCACCCCCGCGGCTTTTCCCGCTGCCGCGTGGAGGTTCGGCTCGCGGTTGCGGCATCGGGACGGGTGGGCTTCGCCCCTGCGGGTGATGGCGCTCCGGGCCGGAACGCGGCTCCCGAAAAATACTGCGAATACGACATAATCAAGTATTGACATAGTATCTCGATCGTTTTAATGTCGGTGATAAGGGGTCCGAGGTGTGATGTGCTTGCCGGATTCCGCATGACAACGAATAACGCAGTGCACAGAGGAGATGCGGCACATGACGAGAGTCCAGAACACGTTGCGTGCATGCCGCCCCACGGAGAGACGGTCCGATGCGGCGAAACGACCTATCCAGAGCGACGTAACGCGGCCAGCGACCTGATCGCGCCGCACGACTGATTCCAGCGCGGCTTCCCGTTGACGGGAGCGCGGGCCTGCGGGCCCGGGCTGCCGAAGGGCGACCTGTGTCGTCGTCCAGCGGGCGACCGTGTCGATTCAGCGTGCCGGTGCCTGCACTGGTGCGCTTCTATGCGGAAGGGACCATGAAGATCACAGCAGCACGGATACTCGCGATCGCGCTTGCGGCGTTCGCGCTGACATCGCACGCACAGGACGACTTCTCGGACGAGGACCTCGACAGTCTTCTGGGGTCGGACTGGGGCTCGCCGCCGGAGCCGGAAGCGGACGGCAGCCCGCCTCGCGCCGGAAGCTCGGGCGATGATGCCGGCGCGGCGGCCGCGGAGACGCCGGATGCGCGCGCGGCGGAGGCTGCGTCGTCATCCGGGGGTGACAACTACGACGTCATCGCGGTGGACGGCGTGGAGGAGGACGCCGGGCCGGCCCCGGCACCGCGGCCGTCCAGCCGCCTGATCGAGGAGATCGTGGTGACCGCGCAGAAGCGCGAGGAGAATCTCCAGGAAGTGCCGATCATGATCAACGCGTTCAGCGGCGACAAGCTGGATGCATTCGGCATCGAGTCCACCGCTGACCTCCAGAAGGTGACGCCGGGCCTGACCTACACGTACTCGTACGGCTACAGCGTCATCTTCATCCGCGGCGTCGGCACCGACGCCTTCCTGCCCAACGCCGACCCCAGCGTTGCCACCTACATCGACGGCATCAACATCGGTCCCAGCCAGGGCAAGCAGGACAGCCTCGGCCCGGTGGAGCGCGTCGAGGTCCTGAAGGGGCCGCAGGGCACGCTGTTCGGGCGCAACGCCACTGCCGGCGCCATCAACATCGTCACCGCCGATCCGCCCGACGAGTTCATGGGCTCGGTCAAGGCCGAGCTCGGCAACTACAACACGCGCAAGTACCAGTTCTACGTCGGGACACCGATCACCGACTGGCTCGGTGCCACCCTGGCGTACTACCGCGAGGACCAGGATCTGTTCGGACGCAACGAGGTGTTCGGCGAGCCGGGGCCGATGCGCGAGAACTACGTCGACGGCGGGCGACTGAAGCTTCGCTGGGACATCACTGAGCTGGCCCCTTCTATCTCCG
>NZ_JAGLEJ010000054.1 GCF_023145115.1 Algiphilus sp. | reverse complement strand
GGGCCGATAAAGGCAGGCAGGTCAGTGTGGCAAAGCCAAAAGCGCCAATGATAAGAAAAGAAACTCCTTGGGTGGGTTGATGGCGCCCATAAAATCAAGAAGAGCCTCAACTCCAGAGAATGCGGCCACCAGGGCACTTGCCGCTCCTCCGAGAATGAGGGAGCACATGGCTTCTTGAAAAAAGAACTTTTTGATCTCATCCACGCACTACTTCCCCCGATATCTAACGTCCGTAAACACCGGCGTTGAAGGTTTCCGGGTGCCTTTGCTGGCTATGAGTAGAGTGCACTTAGGATAGCGGCCCAACCGAGGCCGCCAGGCTTGCCCCCAGCGCCGTTGCTACTTCAGCTACTGAAGCCATCACGCATTTGGCGTAAATCGCAGCTTTCCCCATATCGCTATCCTCCTTGCCAGGATAGTGGCCTGGCTCCGATGTTGTTAGCACACGGTTCTTCAGGTAATTGAGACCGATCAACGAAGTACCGACAGCTAGGGACAAGGCAAGAGGGATGGGATTCGAACCCATACCGCTACCCGCTAACCTAAATGCACTCTCCACACCTCCTTACACATAACGCCCGGCTCACGCGCCGGTTTGGGGCCGCGAAGCGGCGGAAATCGGTCGTCGTGCAGCCGATTGCTAGTTATCTTTTGGTCCTGCCTCAGTGTACTCACCAATCCATATTTACCGCATTATCGAATTCATGCGTCAGATATTCAACAAACTCCCTCATTGATTCGTCCGACTCCATCGCGCGCTCGTATGTGCCATCTGCGACATAAGTAAGAATGCTTGGAAGGCTACTGAATAGATGATGCTTGGCGGGCTCGAGAGGGCCCGACCACAAATGCTCCAAGAACGCTTCAATCTCGCCCAGTGCCCACGATTCGTCGAATGCGGGTTCCCCGGTGAGGGCGTATCGATGCCGTTGATCGTCAGTGAGCAAAACTGGCACGGCCCCAGCGCTGGAATGAAAATGGAATGCTTCACCGCGCTTCCCGAAGGATCCGTGCGCTAGGAAGTTGCGGAGCTGTGCCCTGATGTCCAGTAGCGTATCGTAGTGCGCCTTTGTTGCCTTGTCCGTTAAATCCAAAGCTGCCTTGAACTTTTTCTTCCAATCAGATTCGGCGAGTTGGGCTACATCGTCGCCCGTGCGCAGGCACCCTTGAAGAATGGCAAAATGAATAAAGGCGTGCTCCGTCCAGCTGAAGAATGCTTCAATGGCTGCCTGCGCGTTCCATTCAGCCTCTCTGCGTAGTGAGAAGGAAGGATAGAAGCCACTGGTGACCTCCGTGCCATCTCCCAGAACCTGCTTTGCAAAACGATGTTCGTCCTTCCTGGCCTCCGCCTCCTTGCTTAGAGTTCGACACCGGTCACGAAAGAATTCATATCGCTCGAAAAGCGACGCATTCTTGTTGGAGACATTAATCTGATTTCCCGAAGCGGCTTGCTCGGCGCGCCATTCGAAGTAAGGCTTCGCAATCGTTATCGCTTTCTGAATCAGCGCGGTTATCTCCCTGGCATCCGCCTCCTGACCGTCAGTCGGGCGACCGCTTCTTGTCGCGTTCGGGTCCAAACTTGGTGCGAATACGCCAAGGCCAAGTTTGCGATGCTCGATCCCATAGAGTCGCCCTCGATATCGAATGGGCACGGTCCAAGCGCTCTTTTCCCACTTTCCCATGTGCGGGAAAGCAAGAAGGTCAACGAGCAGGAAATATACGAGGTAGTACGCGGGAAGACTTTGCCCGCCATCCGTTCGAGAGGACAGCATTAACCCGCGCGGTTCATCGCCAGTCACCGGCGAGCCAGCTGGCTCAACGTCGCCAAGAGCCTTCAGCGCCCCCTCACGGATTTGTTGTATTTCAGGTGGCAAAGACATGAGCTTTTCCGTAGATCTCATTGAGGTGCCGGTAGATGCTGGCGGCTACCTCAAGACAGCTGGCAGTAATTAGATAGCACGCTCGATCATTCAATTATTCTGCGCGCTTCGTAATCCCACAACAGCGTACCTGGGCGGCGCAAAAATCTATCTTTTGAATCAGTATGCTGAATCAGCATGACGCGATGCGGCATCAGTTCACACATACGCCGAGCCCTGCCGCAAGTGCTGGTAACACATCGATACTCCTCGCCTGCAGCCGGTACCGCACCAGCGCAGATATCTCGCTCTCCCCCGGGTTGATTTCCAGCGTTGGCGCGCCTTGCCGGACCGCGTGGATGACCGGCGCCGCGATGTAGGGGAATCCGGCGGTGGTGCCGATGCTCATGACGAAGTCCACGCCTTCGGCCATGGCGCGTTCGAGGCGGTCCATGGCGTCTTCGGGCAGCCATTCGTCGAAGAGGACGACGCGCGGGCGGACCATGGCACCGCATGTTTCGCAGCTGGGCGGGATCCGGTTCAGGTGAGCGAAGTTCTCGACCCACTCGGCGGCGTCGCAGCGCGTGCAGTGCAGCTGGTGGATGTTGCCGTGGATCTCGATGACGTCGCGGCTGCCGGCATCGCGGTGGAAGCCGTCGACGTTCTGGGTGAGGACGGTGAAGCGCTCGAAGCGGCGTTCCATGTCCGCCAGGGCCTTGTGGGCGGCATTGAAGCCGGCGCCGCGGGCATTGGATTCGATCTGGTGGATGTATTTCCAGGTGATCTCGGGGCAGGTGCGCATCATGCCGCCGGACAGCGCTTCCTCGATGGGGATGCCTTCCTCGGTGAGGTCGCGGTCGTAGAGGCCGCCCACCCCGCGGTAGGTGGGCAGCCCGGAGTCGGCCGAAATGCCGGCGCCGGTGATGACGAGGACGCGGCGGGCCTTCTGCAGGTCCGCCATCGCTGCCTGGAGCGTCGGGTCATCCGGTGTCATGTTCCGGAGCGTAACCCTACTCCATGGTTCGTTTCACCCCCGGCGGCGGATGCGCGTCAGTCCTTGTAGACCAGCAGCAGGTCCTGCGCGTTGACGGTGACGCCGCTCTTGACCAGCACTTCGGCCACTTCGCCGTCGCGCTCGGCGCGGATCTGGGTTTCCATCTTCATGGCCTCGATGGACAGCAGCGCCTCGCCCTTGCGCACCTTCCTGCCGGGCTCGACGCTGACCGACGCCACCATGCCGGGCATGGGCGCGCCGACGTGGGCCGGGTTGCCGGGCTCGGCGACGCGCACCTCGGCCGGCCCCTCGGAGCCGGCCAGCGGCACGCGCGTGGTGCGGGGCTGGCCGTTGAGCTCGAAGAAGATCTTGGCGGTGCCCTGCTCCGGCGAATCGGTGCGGCCGAGCAGGCGGATGAGGAGCGTCTTGCCGGGCTCGAGGTCGACCGAGATTTCCTCGTTCTCCTTCAGCCCTTCGAAGAACACCGGGGTCGGCAGCACGGAGACATCGCCGTAGGTCCGGCGATGCTCGGCGAAACCGGCATACACCTTCGGATACATCAGGTGGGATGCCAGATCGGCGTCGGTGATTGGGCTGTCCGGATCCTTCTCGGCGATCTTCTCGCGCTCGGCGTCGAGATCGGCCGAGGGCAGGATGCCCCCCGCCCGGCCCTCCAGCGGCGCGGCGCCCGCCAGCACCTTCTTCTGCAGGGCCGACGGAAAGCCGTCCTCCGGAAAGCCGAGCTCGCCCTTGAAGAGCGACACCACCGACTCCGGGAAGGCGATGTCGCGCTCGGGGTCGAGCACGTCCTCGGGGGTGAGGTTGTTGGCGATCATGAACAGCGCCATGTCGCCGACCACCTTCGAGGTGGGTGTCACCTTGACGATGTCGCCGAACAGCTGGTTGACGTCGGCATAGGCCTGCGCGACCTCCGGCCAGCGCGATTCCAGGCCCAGGCCGCGCGCCTGCTCGCGCAGGTTGGTGTACTGGCCGCCCGGCATCTCGTGGCGGTAGACGTCGGCGGTGCCGGAGCGGATGTCGGGCTCGAAGGCGCCGTAGTAACGGCGCACGCCTTCCCAGTACTGCGAGATGGCGCGCATGGCCTCGGTGCTGACGCCGGGGTCGCGCGGGCCGCCGCGCAGCGCCGCCGCCACCGAGCCGAGGTTGGGCTGCGAGGTCAGACCGCTGAGCGCGTCCATGGCGCCATCCACCGCATCCGCGCCCGCCTCGACGGCCGCCAGCACGCTGGCGGCGCTGATGCCGCTGGTGTCGTGGGTGTGGAAGTGCACCGGCAGCCCCACGGTGTCCTTGAGCGCCCTGACCAACGTGCGCGCCGCCTCGGGCTTGCAGACGCCGGCCATGTCCTTGATGCCGATGACGTGCGCGCCGGCGGCCTCCATCTCCTTGGCCAGCCGCAGGTAGTAGTCGAGCTTGTACTTGGGCCGCGCGTCGTCGTGCAGGTCGCCGGTGTAGCAGATGGCGGCCTCGCAGAGCGCGCCGGTCTCGCGCACCGCGTCGATGGCGACGCGCATGTTGTCGACCGCGTTCAGCGCATCGAAGACGCGGAACAGGTCGATGCCGTTGCTGGCCGCCTGCTGCACGAACTGGCGCACGACGTTGTCGGGATAGTTGGTGTAGCCGACCGCGTTGGAGGCGCGCAGCAGCATCTGCAGCAGCAGGTTGGGCATCGCCGTGCGCAGCTCGTGCAGGCGCTGCCACGGGTCCTCGCGCAGGAAGCGCATGGCGACGTCGAAGGTCGCGCCGCCCCAGCATTCCATCGAGAACATCTGCGGCAGCAGGCGCGCGTAGTACGGCGCGATGGCGCGCATGTCGTAGCTGCGCATGCGGGTGGCGAACAGCGACTGGTGCGCGTCGCGCATGGTGGTGTCGGTGAGCAGCACCTGCGGCTGCTCCAGCATCCACTGCGCGAAGCCCTCCGGGCCCAGTTCCAGGAGCTTGTCGCGCGCGCCCGGCTGGGGCGGCAGCGACAGGTCGGCCTTCGGCATGATCGGCTCGGGCGGGCGCTCGGCCAGCGGCGTGCGGCCCTTCATCTCCGGGTTGCCGTTGACCGTGACCTCGCCGATGAACTGCAGCAGGCGGGTGGCGCGGTCGCGACGCTTCGCGAAGTGGAACAGCTCCGGCGTTTCGTCGATGAAGCGGGTGGTGGCCGCGCCGCTCTGGAAGGTCGGGTGATTGATGACGTTCTCGAGGAACGGCAGGTTGCTGGCCAGCCCGCGGATGCGGAACTCGCGCAGCGCGCGGTCCATGCGGTGGATGGCCTCCTCGCCGGTCGCGGCCCAGGCCGTGACCTTCACCAGCAGCGAGTCGTAGAACGGCGTGATGACGGCGCCGGAGTAGGCCGTGCCCGCGTCAAGACGCACGCCGAAGCCGGCGGCGCTGCGGTAGACGCCCAGCCGCCCGTAGTCGGGGCGGAAGTCGTTCTCGGGGTCCTCGGTGGTCACGCGGCACTGGAGCGCGCTGCCGTGACGGATGATGTTCTCCTGCACCGGCACGCCGCAGTGCTCGTCGCCGATGCGTGCGCCTTCGGTGACGTGGATCTGCGCCTTGACGATGTCGACGCCGGTGATCTGCTCGGTGACGGTGTGCTCGACCTGGATGCGCGGATTGACCTCGATGAAGTAGAAGGCATCGGTGTCCGCGTCCATGAGGAACTCGACCGTGCCGGCGTGGGTGTAGCCCACCGCCTCGCCCAGCCGGAGGGCGGCATTGCACAGCTCCTCGCGCTGGGTCTCGGTCAGGAACGGCGCCGGCGCGCGCTCGACCACCTTCTGGTTGCGCCGCTGCACCGAGCAGTCGCGCTCGAAGAGGTGCACGAGATTGCCGTGGGTATCGCCCAGCAGCTGGACCTCGACGTGGCGCGCGCGGCGCACCAGCTTCTCGAAGTAGACCTCGCCGTTGCCGAAGGCCGACTGCGCCTCGCGCCGCGCGACCGGCACCGAGGCCTCGACGTCGGCGTCGTTCTCGACGATGCGCATGCCGCGGCCGCCGCCGCCCCAGCTCGCCTTGAGCATGAGCGGGTAGCCGATGTCGTTGGCGATGCGCAGCACCTCCGCCATGTCCTCGGGCAGCGCGGCGCTGGCCGGCATGACCGGCACGCCGGCCTTCTCGGCGAACTCGCGCGCGGCGATCTTGTTGCCGAGCGTGCGCATGACCTCGGGCGTCGGCCCGATGAAGGCGATGCCCGCATTGGCGCAGGCTTCCGCGAACTCGGGGCTCTCGGACAGGAAGCCGTAGCCCGGATGGATGGCGTCGACGCCGGCCTGCTTGGCGATCCGGATGATGTCCGCGATGTCCTGGTAGGCCGCGATGGGCTTGGCGCCCTCGCCCACCAGATAGCTCTCGTCGGCCTTGAAGCGATGCAGTGAAAAGCGGTCCTCGCGCGCATAGATCGCGACCGTACGGATATCGAGCTCGGAGGCCGCGCGCATGATCCGGATGGCGATCTCGGACCGGTTGGCGACCAGCAGCTTGCGGATCTGCATCGACGTTGTCTCCCTGTGTGTCAGGCCATTATGCCGCCCGAGTATCCTGCAGGAAGCGTGCCGACTTCACCCGCCTTCCGAACGGTAGCGGGTCGGATCCGCAACCCCGGCCGTCGCGAAGCCCTCGCGACGCAGTCGGCAGGCGTCGCAGCGCCCGCAGGCGCGGCCATCGTCGTCGGCCTGATAGCACGATACCGTCAGGCTGTAGTCGACCCCCAGCGCGCTGCCCCTGCGGATGATCTCCGCCTTGCTGGCATCGATCAGCGGCGCGCGCACGTCGACCGGACGCCCTTCCACGGCCTGCCGCGTGGCGCAGGCCGCGAGCTGCCGGAATGCCTCGATGAAGGCAGGACGGCAGTCGGGATAACCGGAATAGTCGACGGCGTTCACGCCGATGTAGATGGCGCGCGCATCGAGCACTTCCGCCCAGCCCAGCGCGATGCTGAGAAACAGCGTGTTGCGCGCCGGCACGTAGGTGACCGGGATGCCGTCACCCGGCGTCTCTGGTACGGCGATGCCGGCATCGGTGAGCGCCGAGCCGCCGAAGGCGCCGATCGCCGATACGTCGATCTCGCGATGCTCGACCGCACCCATGGCGTCGGCGATGCGCTGTGCCGCGCGCAGCTCGGCGGCGTGCCGTTGGCCGTAGCCGATGGCCAGCGTGTGGCACGCCAGCCCCTCGGCGCGCGCGATGGCCAGTACCGTCGACGAGTCGAGCCCGCCCGACAGCAGCACCACGGCGCGATCCGGCGAATCCGCGATGTCCGGAGTCGACATGCGCTAGCGGCCCGGCACGTCACCCCACAGCAGCTTGTGGAGCTGGACCTGGAAACGCACCGGCGGCGCGTCGGCCACCACCCAGTCCGCCAGCGTGCCCGGGTCGAGCGCCGGCACCGCCGGCGAGAGCAGCACTTCCGCGCGGGTGTGCGGGAGCCGCTCGCCGATGATGCGCAGCGCCCAGTCGTAGTCCTCGCGGGAGGCGATCACGAACTTGATCTGATCGCGCTCGGTCAGGTCATCCAGCGCGTCCCAGAGCTGGCGATCGGCCTCGCCGGAATCCGGCGTCTTGATGTCGACCACCCGCATGACGCGCGCATCCAGGCCGCGATGATCGATGGCGCCGCTGGTCTCGATGCTCACGATATAGCCGGCGTCGCAGAGCGCGCGCAGCAGCTCGGGACACCCCTTCTGCGCCAGCGGCTCGCCGCCGGTGACGCAGACGTGCCGCACGCGCTGGGCCGCGACGCGTGCCAGCACGTCCGCGAGCGCGGTCCGCTCGCCGCCGTGGAAGGCGTAGGCGGTGTCGCAGTAGTGGCAGCGCAGCGGGCACCCGGTCAGGCGCACGAAGCAGGTGGGCAGTCCGGTATGGCGGCCCTCGCCCTGCAGCGAGCGGAATATCTCGGTGATGCGCAGCGAAACGCCCGCGCGCGTCGGCGCGGGCGTTTCGACTATCGCATCATGCGCGGTCGGCAACCCGGTCAACGCGGTTACTGGCGCTCCAGACGCTGCCTGGCGAGATTCGCGGCGCTGGAGTCGCCGTGCTCCTCGACGATGGTCCGGAACATCCCGGCCGCCTCCTGCGGCTTGCCCAGTTCCTCCAGCGCGAAACCCGCCTTCAACAGGGCATCGGGCCGGCGCTTCGAGCGCGGATGCTCCTCGAGCAGCGTGCGGAACTTGGTGAGCGCCTTCTGATAGTCGCGCTGCACGTAGTACGACTCGCCCGCCCAGTACAGCGCGGTGTCGGCATACCGACCGTTCGGCCAGTTCTTGACCACGTTCTCGAAGCCGAGGATGGCGTCGGCGTACTCGCCCTGCTTGAGCAGGTCGAAGGCCGCCAGATAGGCCTTCTCCTCGTCCGGATCGCGTTGCGGCGGTGGCTGGTCGCCGCCGCCGTCCGCACCGAGGCCGGGGGCCACCACCGAATTGCCGCCGGTGTCGACGCTGTCCTCGCTGCTGCGGTAACCGCCGCCGCGCTCGAGATTGCTGACGCGCCGCTCGAGATCCTGAAGCTGCCGCTGACTGCGCTGCTCCATGCGGTCGAGCTGGTAGCGGAGCTCCTCGACCTTCCCGCGCATCGTGCGCATCTCATCGGCCAGCGCCGTCGAGCCCTGCGACAGCTGCGCCTGACTCATGTTGTCGACCCGGCGGGCGGTCTGGTCGAGCTGCGCCTCGATATCGCGCAGGCGCCGCTCCTCGGGGCTGATCTCGCCTTCGCCGTTGATGGGACCACCGAAACCGGCGCACCCGGAAACCAGCACGGCGACCAGAGTCGCCGTGCCGGTACGAATCAGCCAGTGGCCGGGGAGAATCGCTCGCTGCATCACGGATAGACGATTTCGACGCGGCGGTTCTCGGTCCACGCGCTCTCGTTGGAGCCGAGCTGCGCCGGGCGCTCCTCGCCGTAGCTGACGACGCTGATCTGGTCGCCGCCCACGCCCTGGGCACGCAGCACGCGTGCGACCGACTGCGAACGCCGCTCGCCGAGACCGATGTTGTACTCGCGCGTGCCGCGCTCATCGGTATGGCCCTCGAGACGGACGCTGACATCCGGGTTCGCGGTCAGGAAGCTGGCGTGGCGCTTGACCAGGCTCATGCCCTCGGGCTTGAGGTCGGAGCTGTCGAAGGCGAAGTAGACCGTGTTGTCGGAGCGAAGGTCCGCCTGTTCCTTGCGCATGCGCTCCTCTGCCGACATCGGCAGGGGCTCGGCCGTGCCGCGGTCGCCGGCGCCGACGCCGCTGGTCTGGCTGGTGCTGCCGCTTTCGTTGACGTCCGGCGATCGCGCGCTGGTGTCCCGCTTGCCGGTGGAGCTGCAGCCGGCGAGCGTCGCAACGAGAAGGGCGGACAGCAGAATGTGACCTGTCTTCATGATGGTTTCCTAGAGTGAAGGGAAGAAAAACCGTGGATCAGCGGGGATCCAGAAATGGGGACCAGGCCGGTTCCCGCACGTTGCCCGCCTGGCGGAGATTCTGCCGTACGCGTGCGTCAACTGTCACCGTGGCGAGCTCTGCGCCGCCGGCGCCGCGCGTGGCATAGATGACCATCTGACCGTTGGGCGCGAACGATGGGCTCTCGTCCAGTCGGCCATCGGTCAGCCGGATGATGCTTTCGCGCTGCAGATCGTAGAGCGCGATCTGATAGCCGCTCCCGCCCTGGTGGACCAGGACCAGCGACTTTCCGTCCGGTGCATAGCTCGCACGCAGGTTCTGCTTGCCCTCGAACGTGACGCGCTGGGGGCTGCCGCTGCCGTCGGCGGCCATCCGGTAGATCTGGGGCGAGCCGCCGCGATCCGAGGTGAACACCAGCTGCTTGCCGTCCGGTGACCAGTCGGCCTCGGTGTCGATGCCCCAGTGCGTGGTCAGGCGATTCTTCTTGCCGCTATCCAGATCGATCACGTAGACATCCGGATTGTCCTCGTAGGACAGCGTCACCGCCATGCGGCTGCCGTCGGGCGACCAGGCCGGCGAGCCGTTGATGCCGGGCTCGGAGACGATGCTGCGCGAATCGCCGTTGGCGACGTTCACGACGCGCACCGCCGAGCGACCCTCGCGGTAGATGACGTAGGCGATCTCGCGTGCGTCCGGCGACCACGCCGGCGACATGATCGGCTCGCTGGAGCTTACCAGCGTGCGCGGGTTGTAGCCGTCAGCGTCCGACACCACCAGCTGGAAGCGCTGGTTGTCGGCGCTGCCGCGCGAGGTGACATACGCGATGCGCGTGTTGAAGACGCCCTCGTAACCGGTGATGCCCTCGAACACCAGGTCCGAGATATCGTGCGCGGTATAGCGCAGCTGCTCGGGGCGCGACGGTGCCGGCATGTCGTAGGCGAGCATGCGCTCGCCCTTGAAGACGTCGATCAGATGGAAGCGCGTGACATTGTTCGCGCGCAGCTCGCCGACCACCAGGTACTCGACGCCGAGCGTGCGCCAGTTGCGCAGCCGCACCGACTCCGGGTCCGCGGGCTGCTCCAGCATGTCCGCGCGCGGCAGCGGTTCGAACAGACCGCTGCGTTCGAGGTTGTTGTCGATGATGCGCGCCACGTCCACCGGCGCACCATCGTTGCCGGCGAACGGCACCACGGCGACCGGAATCGCGCGCTCGGTGCCGCCGCGCACGGTGATCTCCAACTCGGCGCTGGCCTGGCCGGCGACGCCAACCAGCACCGCCGCAACACACCAGCGGGTGATTCGCGCGACCTGACCCTGCAAAAGATTCATGCGAACGCGTCCTATCTATCGGGGTTGGAAATGGATGGTGATGCTTTCCGGCGGCACTTCGGAACCCGGCAATGGCAAGGGCGACGCTGCGTCCACAGCGCGTTCGGCAGAGCGATCAAACAACGGGTTACCTGAACTCTCGATGACCCGCACCGATGCCACTGTGCCGTCCGGCAGCAACCGGAGCCGCAGCGTGACCACGAGATCCCGGTCACTGGCCAGCTCCGGGGGGCGCCGCCAGTAGCGTTCGATGTGCGCCGGCAGCCCGGCACCCCACGACTGCAGTGTACGCTGGCGCTCCTCGGCCCGCAGCTGTTCCTGCAGGGCGCGGCGGCGTGCCTCTTCCTCCGCCTTGCGGCGCGCTTCCGCCTCGGCCTTGCGCCGTGCTTCTTCCTCGGCCTTGCGGCGGGCCTCCTCTTCGGCCTTGCGACGCGCTTCCTCTTCCGCCTTGCGGCGCGCCTCTTCCTCGGCCTTGCGGCGGGCTTCCTCCTCCGCCTTGCGCTGCGCCTCGGCCTCTGCCTTGCGGCGGGCTTCCTCCTGCTGGCGCCTGCGTTCGGCCTCGGCTTCGGCTTCCGCCTGCCGGCGCGCTTCCGCTTCCGCTTCCGCTTCCGCCTGCCGGCGCGCTTCCGCTTCCGCTTCCGCTTCCGCCTGGCGCTGGCGCTCGGCCTCGCGGCGCCGCTCTTCCTCGGCTTCCTGCCGGCGGCGCTGGGCCTCGGCCTCGGCGCGCCGCCGGGCCTCGGCCTCGGCTTCCGCGCGGCGGCGCGCTTCCGCCTCGGCCTGTCGCTTGGCCTCGGCCTCGGCTTCGGCCTGGCGCTGCGCTTCCTCCGCTGCCTGCTGCTCCTCGGCGGCCCTTACCTGATCGAGCGTCGGGTCCAGCATGACCGCCTCGATCACCGGCGGCTGCACCATCTTCCGGGGTGAGAAGGAAGCCGCCAGCACTGCCAGCACGCCGACCAGGACGTGCAGCAGGATTGCCGCGACGAGATACCGCCGATCAGGCATCAGCGTTCGGAGTCCGGGTCGGTCACGAAGCCGATGCGCTTGGCATTGGCCTGCTGCAGCAGCACCCCGCCGCGCGCCACCGCCTGGTACGGCACGTTGGCATCGGCGCGCACCAGGATCATGCGCTCGGGCTGGTTGCGCAGGACGGCGCCGACCATGTCGACGATCTCGTCCGGGCCGACCGGCTGATCCTGGTTCTCACCGATATCCAGGAAGTACTCGCCGCTCGCGTTCACGTAGAGGGTGACGGGCTCGGTGTCCTCGCTGGACAGGTTCTCGCCGCCCACGTCGGGCAGATTGACCTCGACGCCCGGCGTCATGAGCGGTGCGGTCACCATGAAGATGATGAGCAGCACGAGCATGACGTCGATGTACGGCACGACGTTCATCTCGTGCGCCAGCTTGCGCCGCCCGCTGGGGGCGGGAATCGGTGCCGCGCTCATCGTTCGGCCCCGTGCCGCAGGCCGCGTTCGAGAATGCCGGCGAACTCGTCGGCGAAGGTGCGGTAGCGGGCATCGAGCTGACCGATGCGGCTGGTGAAGAGGTTGTAGGCCACGACCGCCGGAATGGCCGCGAACAGGCCCATGGCGGTGGCGATCAGCGCCTCGGCGATGCCCGGCGCGACCATGGCCACGGTGGCCTGCTGGACCTGTCCGATGGCGATGAAGGCATTCATGATGCCCCAGACCGTGCCGAACAGGCCGACGTACGGGCTCACCGAACCGATCGTGGCCAGCATGGCGAGGCCCGATTCGAGCCGCTCGTTCTCGCGTGCATGGCTGACCCGCAGGGCGCGGTGGGTGGCGTTGACGACGTCCTCGGGCTCGGCATCGGGGGTGTCCCGCGCCCGCATGAAGGCTTCGTAGCCGTGCTGGAAGAGCGCCGCCAGGCCGGTCGCATCCTTGTCCCGCGTCACCTTCTCGTGCAGCTCGGATAGCTTGCCGCCCGACCAGAAGCGGTCCTCGAAGCGATCCGAAGCCTTGGTGCTGCGGGCGATCTGGCTGCGCTTCGCCAGTATCAGCGCCCACGACACCACGGACGCCGCCAGCAGGATCAACATCACGATCTGGACCAGCAGGCTGGCCTGACCGACGAGGCTGGCGATGGACATGTTCTCGCTCATGCGCGGGGATTCCTTTGCGGGACAATGGTGGAAGGCAGAGCCGCCGGCCGGAAGCTGGCCGCATCGACGCAGGCGACGCGCACGCTGGCCTCGGCCAGCGGCTGCGCGTCGTGCAGCACGGTCTGCACGAAATCGATGCTCGCGCGCCGGAAGCGTGCCGCGCGCGTGCGCACCTCGAGGTCATCGTCGAGGCGCGCGGGGGCGCGGAAGCGCACTTCCAGCTGGCTGATCGTAAAGGCCACGCCTTGATCCTTCATGAATGCGGTGTGGTCGCCACCGCAGGCCCGGAGCCATTCGGTGCGGCCGCGCTCCATCCAGCGCAGATAGCTTGCGTGGTAGGCGACGGCGCTCGCATCCGTGTCCTCATAGTAGACCCGGACCCGCAGCACCGCCTCCGCGAAGGGATCGCCTGCAACCTGGATCATGCGTCGAACAGCCCTCCGCTGGCTGGTGTCTCCGGCGGCTCCAGCCCGATGTGGCGCCAGGCCGGGCCGCCGGCAACGCGGCCGCGGGGGGTGCGCAGCAGGTAGCCCTGCTGGACCAGGAACGGCTCGATGACGTCTTCCAGCGTGTCGCGGGACTCGCCGATGGCGGCGGCGAGCGCGTCGATGCCTGCGGGGCCGCCCTGGTAGCGGTCGATCAGGGTCTGCAGCAGGCGGCGGTCGAGCACGTCGAGCCCGCTGGCGTCCACGTCCAGCATGTCGAGCGCGGCAGCCGCGGTCTCGGCGTCGATGCGCCCGCCTGCGCGCACCTGCGCGTAGTCGCGCACGCGGCGCAGCAGCCGGTTGGCGATGCGCGGCGTGCCGCGGGCGCGCCTGGCGATCTGCTGCGCACCCTCGGCGGTGGTTTCGACGTCGAGGATACCGGCGGCACGCGTGACGATGCCGGTGAGCTCGTCCACCGAGTAGAACTCGAGCCGCTGCACGATGCCGAAGCGGTCGCGCAGCGGGCTGGTCAGGCTGCCGGCACGCGTGGTCGCGCCGACCAGCGTGAAGGCCGGCAGATCCAGGCGGATGGATCGGGCCGCGGGCCCCTCGCCGATCATGATGTCGAGCTGGCAGTCCTCCATCGCCGGATAGAGCACTTCCTCGACCATCGGGCTGAGGCGGTGGATCTCGTCGACGAAGAGGATGTCGTTGGCCTCCAGATTGGTCAGCAGCGCCGCCAGATCGCCCGGGCGCTCCAGCACCGGGCCGGAGGTCTGGCGCAGCTGCACGCCCATCTCCTCGGCCAGGATGTGCGCCAGCGTGGTCTTGCCGAGTCCGGGCGGACCGAAGATCAGCACGTGATCCAGCGCCTCGCTGCGCCGGCGCGCGGCCTCGACGAACAGCGACATCTGCTCGCGCACCGCCGGCTGACCGACGTAGTCGGCGAAGCGGCGCGGCCGGATGCGCGCATCGATGCGGCGTTCCTCGTCCCCGGCCTGCGGCCCCACCAGACGTTCCGGATCGTTCATCGCACCGCCCGCTTGAGCGCCGCGCGCAGCAGCGCATCGGCATTCATCCCGGCTTCCCAGGCGCCGTCGATCAGCTTGTCGGCCTCGGCCGGCCGGTAGCCCAATGCCAGCAGTGCAGCGCGCGCCTCGTCGCGCGGCTCCTGCCCGGGTGTGGATGATGCGCCCTGCGGCCCGCCGACCGGCTGGCCCTCGGCCTCGGCGCGATCACGCATCTCGACCAGCAGGCGCTCCGCGGTCTTGCGCCCGACCCCGGGCAGCTTGACCAGCACGCCGGTATCGTCGTCGCGCACCGCACGCCAGAACTCGTCGGCGCCCAGGCCGGACAGGATGGTGAGCGCAAGCTTGGGGCCGACGCCGCTGGCGCGGATCAGGTTGCGGAACAGCCGGCGTTCGGCCTCGGTCGCGAAGCCGAACAGGAGCTGCGCGTCCTCGCGCACCACCATGTGGGTGTGCAGCGTTACCGTCTCGCCGCATTCGGGCAGCTGGAAGATGGTCGACAACGGCGCCTCGACCTCGTAGCCGACGCCGTGCACGTCGACCAGCAGCCACGGCGGCTGCTTGCCGGCGAGCGTGCCGATCAGCCGCCCGATCATCGCCGCGACCAGCGGGCGCCCGCCGGCAGCCCCGTCCGACGTGCCAGCGGCGCGCTGTGTCCGTGACAGATCGCCACCGCGAGGGCGTCGGTGCAGTCGAGCGCCTGATCCTGAAGATCCATGCCGAGAAGTATGCCGACCATGTGCCGAACCTGCTCCTTGCGCGCCCGCCCGGTACCGACCACCGCCTGCTTGATCTGCGATGCGCTGTACTCGCTCACCGCAATGCCGGCGCTGCCCGCACAGGCCAGCGCGACACCGCGCGCCTGCCCCAGCATGAGGGCGCTGTTGACGTTCCGACCCACGAAAACCCGCTCCACCGCCATCACCGCGGGGGCATGCGCGGCGATCAGCGCACGCAACTCGTCCTGGATGACGCCGAGCCGCTCGGCCATGTCGCGATCGGGCGCGCGCAGCACGCCGGCCGCAACGCTGCGCGGCTTGCCCCGCTCCATGTCGATGACCCCGTAACCGGTCACCCGGGTGCCGGGATCGATCCCCAGGATGCGCACGCCCCCGGCGCCCCGGCTCAGGCCGTGCCGAGGGCGTCGGCGGAAAAGCTGGCGTTGCTATAGACGTTCTGGACGTCGTCGAGGTCGTCGAGCCGCTCCAGCAGTCGCAGCACGGGCTCGGCGTCGTCGCCGCCCAGCTCGATGGTGGTCGCGGGACGCTCGGTGACATCGGCCTCGGTGATCGGGAAGCCGCGGTCGCGCAGGGCATCGCGGACGGCCTGGAAGTGATCGGGCGTGGTCAGCACCTCGACGCCGCTGCCGTCCTCGTCCTCGGCGAGGTCGTCGGCACCCGCGTCGAGCGCCGCCTCCATGACCGCTTCCAGCGTGGTGTCGCCGTCGAAGTCGATGCGGATGACGCCCTGGCGCGTGAAGAGATAGCCCACCGAGCCGTCCTCACCCAGGTTGCCGCCATGCTTGGAGAAGGCGTGGCGTACATCCGCGACCGTGCGCGTGCGATTGTCGGTCATGCAGTCCACCATGATCGCGACGCCACCCGGGCCGTAGCCCTCGTAGCGGAGCTCCTCGACGTTCTCGCCGCCGAGCTCGCCGCTGCCGCGCTTGATGGCCCGGTCGATGTTGTCCTTCGGCATCGACACCGCGAGCGCCTTGTCCACGGCCAGCCGCAGACGCGGGTTGCCTTCCAGGTCACCGCCGCCGAGCCGCGCGGCAACGGTGATCTCGCGGACCAGCTTGGTGAACACCGCGCCGCGCTTCTTGTCCTGCGCGTTCTTGCGGTGCTGGATGTTGGACCACTTGGAATGTCCTGCCATGGCCTTGCTACCCGGAGATGACGCTCAGAACTGGAGACGAAGACCGATCACGGGGCTGCTGTCGCGCAGATCGCTGCCGGGCGCATCGTCGACATCGACGCGCACCTGGCGATAGCCGAGGTAGACCGAGGCGTTGCGGATGATCTCGTAGTCCAGCGAGACCGCGGCATCGATGTAGCCGTCGAAGTCGCCGAAGGCCAGCACGCCGGGCGCGAAGAAGGCGTGCCCGACCAGTCCGAAGCGATTGTAGGCGGGCAGCCGGATATCGAAGCGCCCGCCCGCGGCGACCGCGCCGCCGGAAGCGCCGCGCAGGTCGATGCCGGCTGCGCGCAGCCCTACGCCGACCTGCACGTTGGCGCTGCGCGCGCCGGCATCGCCGCTCACCAGCAGCGAGCCGTGCACCACGTTGAGGCGGTCGTCGCGCTCATCGCTGTAGAGGTACCCGAGGTCGTACCGGGCGGTTCGCGTCTGCCCGAACGACAGCGGTCCGGACAGCTCGGCGCGCACCGCCTCGCTGCCGACGTTGACGTCCAGTGTTTCCGCGCCTGCCAGCGGTGCGACCAGTGCCAGCACCGCCGTGACTGCGAGTTTCCTGATCAATGCCCTGCTCCTGCTCGAATGCGTGGAGGAAAAACCTACTTGCCCGGCTTCTTCTTGTTGACCGCGTGAATGGCCAGACCATCCACTGACAACACGGCCTCGTGCAGGGTTTCGGAAAGCGTCGGATGGCTGTGCATGGTGAGCGCCACGTCCTCGGTGGTGGCACCGTACTCCAGCGCCAGCACCGCTTCGGCGAGCAGCTCCGAGACGTAGGGTCCGTCCATGTGCACGCCGAGGATGCGGTCGGTCTTGGCATCGGAGATGACGCGGATCACGCCGCCCGTCATCTCCAGCGCCTTGGCGCGCCCGTTGGCAGCGAACGGCGCCTGACCGACCTTGACCTCGTAGCCGGCTTCCGTGGCCTGGGCCTCGGACATGCCCACCCAGGCGATCTCGGGACTGGTGTAGATGACGCTGGGCACGGCGTTGTAGTTGACCGCGACACCCTTGTGCCCGGCGAGGCGCTCGGCGAGCACGACGCCCTCCTCGATACCCTTGTGCGCCAGCATGGCGCCGCCGATGACGTCACCGACGGCGTAGACGCCTTCCAGGTTGGTGCGGTATTCGTCGTCGACGACCACGAAGCCCCGGTCGTCCAGCTTGAGGCCGGCATCCTCGACGCCCAGTCCGTCGGTGTTGGGGCGACGCCCCACCGCGACGATGAGCTTGTCGACGTCGAGCGTTTCGGCCTTGTCGCCCTGCTCGTAGCTCACCGAGACCTTGGTCTTCATCACCTTGGCGCCGGTGACCTTGGCGCCGAGCTTGATGTCCATGCCCTGCTTGCCGAAGTGGCGCAGGGCGTCCTTCGATACGGCCTTGTCGACCATCGGCAGGAAGTCCGGCATGGCCTCGAGGACGGTGACCTCGGCGCCCAGCCGGCTCCACACGCTGCCCAGCTCGACGCCGATGACGCCGGCACCGATGACGCCGAGCTTCTTCGGCACCGTGTCGAATTCCAGCGCACCCCAGGAGTCGACCACGCGGTCGCCGTCGAAGGGCGCGATCTTCTTGAGCTCGATCGGCGAGGATCCGGTCGCCACCACGATGTGCTTGGCGCTGATCTCGCGCGCATCGCCTTCCAGCGGCTGATAGTGCACCTTGCCCTTCCCGGCGAGGCTGCCGGTGCCGGGTAGGCCTTCCACGCCGTTGGCCTTGAAGAGCTGACGGATGCCGCCGGTGAGCTGGCCGGAGATGTCCTGCTTGCGCTTCTGCATGGCGGCCAGATCGACGCTCGTCTTGCCGACCTTGATGCCGTGCGTCTCGAACTCGTGCTGCGCGCGGTGATAGAGCTCGCTGGACTCCAGGAGCGCCTTGGACGGGATGCACCCGGCATTCAGGCAGGTGCCACCGAAGGCGTGTCCGCCGTCGTGGTTCAGCCAGTTGTCGATGCAGGCGACGGAGAGCCCCAGCTGGGCGGCGCGGATGGCGCAGGGGTAGCCACCCGGCCCGCCACCGATGACCACCACATCGTACGAATCGCTCATGTCGCCCAACCTCCGG
Organism: Algiphilus sp.; assembly: GCF_023145115.1. Taxonomy (NCBI): domain Bacteria; kingdom Pseudomonadati; phylum Pseudomonadota; class Gammaproteobacteria; order Nevskiales; family Algiphilaceae; genus Algiphilus; species Algiphilus sp. Next base: position 9,763 of record NZ_JAGLEJ010000054.1, on the reverse strand, counting down.
AATTCGGTTTGAATCGCGGCCCGCATTATAGGCCGACCAAAGAAAAAGGCCGGTCGAAACCGGCCTTCTTCATCGCATCGACGGTGATTCGGCGTGCTATCGCAGGATCATGTCGAAGCTGTACCCGGCGCCGACGGCAACGGCCAGCGTGCTGTCGCTCGCCGGATTGTCGTCGTAGTCGATGTAGCGCACGGCCGAGTAGGCGTTGAGGCCCGGCAGCAGCTCGTAGAACAGGCCGATGCTCGCGCCCAGGCCGTCGATGGCGGGGGCGTCGTCGGCGAAGTCCAGGTAGCTGACGGCGCCGGCCAGGTTCAGGCGCGGATCGAGCGGCACGGTGGCGGTGATGGTCGAGTAGTGGCGCGCGCTGGACTCGGCATCGACGTCGACGAATTCGTAGTTGGCGCCGAGCGAGATGGCACCCAGATCGTAGACACCCGAAGCGCGGATGCTGGAGCTCTCGCCGGGCGACCCGCCCACGGAAGCGTCATTGTTGAACGGCACGCCGGAGATCGCGTCGTTGCTGATCTCGAGGTACTGAACGCTGACCTCGAATGGCTGGTCGCGGACCAGCTCACTGGCGTAGCTCACGCCCAGGCCGTAGTCGTGATCGTTGGTCTCGCCGCGATCGACGTAGACGTTGCCGTTGAACTGCAGACCGCCGTAGTTCGCCGAGGTCAGCTCGACCACCCGGTCGGAGAAGCCGTTGCTCAGGTTGGAGAGGCCGTAGTTGGCGCCCTGCCCGCCGTAGGTTCCGGCGTTGCCGCTGAAGCCGGCGATCGAGGTGTCGTAGAACGGGTCGACCCGCTTGCCGGCGCGCGCATAGGCGGCACGGAAGCGGCCCGCGGTCACGCGACCGTAGGGCGTGTCGATGCCGGCGTAGAACTCGCGCACGAAGTCCTGGCCGAGGCTGTCGCTCGAATTCGGCGTGAAGTCCGAATCCGGGTTGTACATGTCCATGCCGCGCTCGTAGCGCACGAAGCCGGTGATGCCGCTTTCGGAGGCGGCGGCACGCAGACCGATGCGCGACGCGTTGTTGTGCAGGTTGGTGTTGTCGCCGGCGTCATCGTCGTAGTAGCTGCCGGAGAACCCGACGTGACCGTCGAGCTCCACGGAGGTTTCGAGCGCAAGCGCCGGCATCGCGAGTGCGCTCAGCGCGCAGCCCGCGAGCAGTGTGTGTTTCCCCAAGATCCTTCTCCCGATCTGTGTGTGTTGTGACGCGGTGCCCGAGGGCACCGCGCACGCATCATAGCGGGAGAAGGGGACGGTCGGCTTGTGGCGATCTACAGCGACTAGATGCGCAGCAGCAGGCGGCCCGGGTCCTCGAGGCACTCCTTGATCGTGCGCAGGAAGAGCACGGCATCGCGACCGTCGATGATGCGGTGATCGTAGGTCAGCGCCAGGTACATCATCGGCCGGATGCGGATCTCGCCGTCGACCACCACCGGGCGCTCGTTGATCCCGTGCATGCCGAGGATGGCGCTCTGCGGCGGGTTCAGGATCGGCGTCGACAGCATGGAGCCGAAGACCCCGCCGTTGGTGATCGAGAAGGTACCTCCGGTGAGGTCCTCCATGGTCAGCTTGTTGTCCTTGGCACGCTGGCCGAACTCGCCGATCGAGTTCTCGATCTCCGCGAAGTCGAGCTGATCGGCATCGCGCAGGATCGGCACCACCAGACCGCGCGGGGCCGACACGGCGATGCCGATGTCGTAGTAGGCGTGATAGACGATGTCGTTGCCGTCGATCGAGGCGTTGACCACCGGATAGCGCTTGAGCGCCTCGATGGCGGCCTTCACGAAGAAGCTCATGTAGCCGAGCTTGATGCCGTGCTCCTTCTCGAAGGCATCCTTGTGGCGCTTGCGCAGCTCGCCGACCGCGTGCAGGTCCACCTCGTTGAAGGTGGTGAGCATGGCGGCGGCGCTCTGCGCCTCGACCAGACGCTCGGCGATGCGCGCGCGGATGCGGGTCATCGGCACGCGCTGTTCCTCGCGCGCGCCGGCGGCAGCGGGCGGGGCCGCCGGCGCGGGAGCGGGAGCCGGTGCCGGGCCCGGTGCCGGCTCGCTCTTGCGGTTGGCGATATGCGCCTCGACGTCGGCCTTGGTCAGACGTCCGCCCTTGCCGCTCGCTGCAATGGCGGACGCGTCGAGATCGTGCTCGGCGAGCAGCTTGCGGACCGCCGGGCTCTGCGGCTGGTCGCCATCGGCGGATGCCGGCTCCGGGGCGGGTTCGGGCGACGGCTCCGGGGCGGGCTCGGATGCGGGCGCCGGCTCGGGCGCGGGGGCCGGCGCAGGTGCGGAAGCTGACGCGCCCTCGCCGATCAGGGCGATGACGTCGTCGGCCGAGACCGAGGCGCCCTCGGCGTGCTTGACTTCCTCCAGCACGCCGTCGGCCGGGGCCGGCACTTCGAGCATGACCTTGTCGGTTTCCAGCTCGACGATGGTCTCGTCGCGCTTGACCGCGTCACCGGCCTTCTTGTGCCAGGTGGCGACGGTGGCCTCGGACACCGACTCGGGCAATGCGGGGACCTTGACTTCGATGCTCATGATCTCGACTCGTTACGGAAGTGGGGTGTGATTCGGGACGATGGCGACTCAACCGCCGATCAGCGATGAGCCGCCGCGCAGGCCGGCCTCGACGACGGCCGCCTGCTCGCGCTGATGGACCTGCGGGAAGCCGGACGCCGTGGTGGCGAGGCCGGGCCGCGTGGCGTAGACCAGGTTGTGCTGCTTCTTGAGCGGAACCTGCAGGCGATGCTTGATCTGGTACCAGGCGCCCTGGTTCTCGGGCTCCTCCTGACACCAGACGATGGTCCGGGCGTTCGGGTAGCGCGCGACCGTGGCCGCGTAGTCGTCCTTCGGGAAGGGATAGAGCTGCTCGATGCGCACGATGGCGACATCCCTCAGCTCGTCCTCGTCGCGCTTCTGTACCAGGTCGTAGTAGACCTTGCCGCTGCAGAAGACCACGCGCTCGACCTTCTCCGGATCGATCTCCCCGGGCTCGTCGATGATCGGCAGGAAACCCTGGTCGCTGAGCGCCGAGAGCTCGGAGACGGAAAGCTTGTGCCGCAGCAGGCTCTTCGGCGTCATGACGATGACCGGTAGGCGCAGCGACCGCTTCATCTGGCGCCGGATCATGTGGAAGAACTGGGCGGGCGTCGACGGCACGCAGACCTGCATGTTGTCGCCCGCGCAGAGCTGGAGGTAGCGCTCCAGACGCGCCGAGCTGTGCTCGGGCCCCTGCCCCTCGTAGCCGTGCGGCAGGAACATCGCGAGCCCGCAGAGGCGGCCCCACTTCGCATAGCCGGAGGCGATGAACTGGTCGATGAGTACCTGTCCGCCATTGGCGAAATCGCCGAACTGCGCTTCCCAGATCACCAGCGTCTCGGGGTCGGTGGTGCTGTAGCCGTACTCGAAGCCGAGCACCCCCTCCTCGGAGAGCAGCGTATCGCTGACCAGGAAGGCATGGCGCTGCTTGGTGATGTGCTCGAGCGGCGTGTGGCGCTCGCCGGTGTTGGCGTCGTAGAGCGCGGCGTGGCGGTGGAAGAAGGTTCCGCGACGCGAATCCTGCCCGGAGAGGCGCACCGAGAACCCTTCGGACACCAGCGTCGCGTACGCCATGGTCTCCGCGAACCCCCAGTCCATCGACATCTCGCCGGCCGCCATCCTGGCGCGGTCCTGCCACACGCGGGCAACCCGCGGGTTGAGCTCGAAGCCTTCGGGCAGCTTCTCCAGCTGCGACCAGAGCGTGCGCACCGTGTCCAGCGACACGCGCGTCTCGGCCGGCGAGTCCCACTCGCCCTGCCCGTACTTCGACCAGTTGATGGTGTACTTGTTACCCACCATCCCCAGCGAGGTGCGCGCGACGTTCTCGCCCTTGTCCAGACCGTCCCGATAGGCCTTCTGGAACGCCTCGACGTCATCGGCACCGACGGTGCCCTCGTCCTGCAGGCGCTTGGCGTAGACCTGCATGGGGGTCGGGTGCTCCTTGATGGCGCGGTACATCTGCGGCGACGTGACCGATGGCTCGTCGGCCTCGTTGTGGCCGAGCCGCCGATAGCAGCACAGATCGATGATGACGTCCTTGTGGAAGCGGTTCCGGTAGTCGACCGCCAGTCGCGTGACGAAGACCACGGCCTCCGGGTCGTCACCGTTGACGTGGAACACGGGGGCGTCGAGCATCTTCGCGATGTCGGTGGCATAGCGCGAGGTGCGCGCCTCGGTGCCGGGCTGCGCCGAGATCGGGTTCGGGGTGGTGAAGCCGAGCTGGTTGTTGACGATGATGTGAACCGTGCCGCCGGTGGCGTAGCCCTGCGCCTGCGACAGCTGCAGGGTCTCCATGACCACGCCCTGGCCGGCGAAGGCCGCGTCGCCGTGGATGAGCACGGGCACGATCTGATCGCCGCGATCGTCGTCGCGGCGCGTCTGCCGCGCGCGGACCGAGCCCTCGACCACCGGGTTGACGATCTCGAGATGCGAGGGATTGAAGGCCAGCACGAGATGCAGCCGGCGCCCCGCGATCTCGACGTCGGTCGAGAAGCCCATGTGGTACTTGACGTCGCCGGCGCGCTTGAGGTCCTCGTCGCGGAACTTGCCCTCGAACTCGGCGAACAGCTCGGCGGGCGACTTGCCGAGGACGTTGATGAGCACGTTGAGGCGCCCGCGGTGTGCCATGCCGATGACCAGTTCCTCGACACCGAATTCGCTGCACGCGCGCATCATCTCGTCGAGCGCCGGGATCAGGGCGTCGCCGCCTTCGAGCGAGAACCGCTTCTGGCCGACGTACTTGTTGTGGAGGTAGCGCTCCAGGCCCTCGGCCGCAACCAGCTGCTGGAAGACTTCCTTCTTGCGCTCGACGGTGAGCTTGGGCGCGAAGGCGTCGCTCTCCAGGCGCTGCTGGATCCAGCGCTTCTCGGCGGTCTCGGTGAGATACATGTACTCCGCGCCGATGGTCTCGGTGTACACCGAGCGCAGGATGCGCAGGATGTCGCGCAGCGAGAGGCGATCATCCACGGCCAGCGAGCCGGTGGAGAACACCGTGTCCATGTCGCCGTCGGAGAGGCCGTGGAAGCCCGGGTCGAGGTCCGGCACCTGCGTCACCGCGGTCAGGCCCAGCGGATCCAGGTTGGCCACCTGGTGGCCGCGGACGCGGTGGTAGTTGATCAGGCGCAGGACAGCCTCCTGCTTCTCGGCGGCCTGGAGCTCCAGGCCGCACACCGCCGGCCCGGCAGCACCGTTGCCGCCGCGGCGCTCGCGCGCGATGCGCTCGAATCGCGCCACCACCGGGCTGTGGGGCACCTCGCTGACGATCTGCCCGCCCTGCACGCCCCGGAAGAAGGCGCGCCACTGCTCGTCCACCGATTCCGGATTCTCGAGGTACTGCTCGTAATAGGACTCCAGCCATGCCGCGTTGGCGCCGTGGATGGAGGTCGTCTGCCGGAAGTTCTCGTACTTGCTGGTCATTGCCTTCGCGTTCGCGGAGTTGAGCTGCCCGGCCGGTCGTGCGTCAACCGGTCGCGCGTTGTTCCTTCTTGCCTTCCTCGAAGTGTTCCTCGACCGCGAGCTGGTGCAGATAGTCGCGGAAGGACTCGCCGACCTCGGGGTGCTTGAGGGCGTACTCGACGTTGGCCTGCAGATAACCGAGCTTCGAGCCGCAGTCGTAGCGCTTGCCGTCGAACTCGTAGGCGAGGACGGTCTGCTCCTGCATCATCTGGCTGATGGCGTCGGTGAGCTGGATCTCGCCGCCCGCGCCCTGCGGCGTGCGCTGCAGGATCTTGAAGATGCGCGGCGTGAGGATGTAGCGGCCGACCACGGCAAGGTCGGACGGCGCCTCCTCCGGCTTCGGCTTCTCGACGATGCCCTTGATCTCGCCGAGTCCCGGCCCGACCGGCTTGACGTCCACGACGCCGTAGCTGCCGATCTCCTCGTGCGGCACGCGCTCGCAGGCCAGCACGCTGGTGCCGTACTCCTGGTACACGCGGTGCATCTGCGCCAGACAGGGACGCAGCTTGCCGTCGATGAGGTCGTCGGCCAGGATCACGAAGAAGTCCTCGTCACCCACCGCCGGCCATGCACAGAGCACGGCGTGGCCGAGCCCCAGCGCTTCCGCCTGGCGGATGAAGATGCAGGTGATGCCCGGCGGCAGGATCTCCTGGACGGTCTCGAGGAGCTTCTCCTTCCCGCGGTGCTCGAGCTCGGTCTCGAGCTCGTAGGCTTTGTCGAAGTGATCCATGATGGAATTCTTCGAGCGTCCGGTGATGAAGACCAGTTCCTCGGCCCCGGCGCTGATCGCCTCGGAGACCGCGTACTGAATCAGCGGCTTGTCCACCACCGGCAGCATTTCCTTCGCGCTCGCCTTGGTGGCGGGAAGGAATCGGGTGCCGAGACCGGCGACGGGAAAGACCGCTTTGCGGATACGCATGGCGCTGAGTTCCTGTTCCAGTGGCGATGGCCGGAAGTGTAACGCGCCCGCGTTCCCGGGATACGGCGGTACTACCTCACTTCCCGGGCTCGGCGTCGCGCGACCCGAGCGTCAGCGAGACCGCAGCATTCTCGCCGGGCGCGACGCGCACGCTTGCCTCGGGGCCGTCGCGGCCGGCCAGTGCATCGCCCGACGCCGACCAGCGGGCGCCTATCAGCAATTGGTCGTAGGTGCGCAGATCCGGCCCCGGGCGCAGCCGGTCGGCATCGGTGATGTGCGCGGCCACCGGGAAACGGGGCGCATCGATGCGCTTGGCGGCCAGCGGCATGGGCGGGCCGTCGGCCTCGCGCACGAACAGAAAGAGCGTGCCCGTGTCGGGCAGCGAAACCCCGTCGGCAAGCGTGACCGTCACCGCGATCCCGCCCTGTTCCGCAGCGGCGGCGCTGTCGGCACCGGTTCCGGCCGGCGCGCCATCACCGAGCGATGCCTCGATCTGGGCAACACGCCGGCGAACGCCCTCACGGGCCTCACCCTGCAGCAGATCCGAGTCCAGCACGATGCGGAGATGCGGCAGCGCGTCCGCTTCGTCGCCCCGGCCGATGGCCAGAGCCGCCGCGAAGAAGTTGGCGGCCGGGTGCTCGGGCGCGGTTGCCAGCGCCTGTTCGATACGCTGCCGAGCCGCGAAACGGGAGCGCGGATCGGCGTTGCGATCGCCGAGGCGTGCTTCGGCCTCGGCGACCAGCAGGTCCGGATCGGCCTCGTCGCTGAGCGCGTTGGCGCGGGCGTAGGCGGCGATGGCGCCGGCGGTGTCGCCGGCCGCACCGCGCGCCCGTCCGAGCAGGAAGTAGCCCTGGGGCTCGGCGTCATCCCCGCTGTCCGCGAGGCGCGACTCGAGATCATCGGCAAAGCCCGCCATCGCCGCGGCGGGATCGCGCTCGTACAGTGCCAGACGTTCAGCGGTCCCGATGTTGCTGCCGGCCAGATACATGCCCGCCCCCGCAACGGTGCAGATCCCGCCCACCACCAGCGCCGCGATCGTGCGCCGTCCGCCGGCGCTCCCGCGAAGATGGGCCAGCGTGATGGCGAGCACCAGCGCGCCGAGCCCGAGGCCGGCCAGCAGGGCGGTTGCGGTCATCGCTCGGATCCGTCCGTTTCGTCGATTTCGTCCGCGTCCTCGGGACGCGCCCTGCGCAGCCGGGTGCGCAGCAGCAGCGCGGCGACAAGGAGCAGGATGACGGGACTGAACCAGAGCAGCCCGGTGGTCGCGTTGACCGGCGGCTTGTACAGCACGAAGTCGCCGTAGCGCTCGCGCATATAGGCGCGGATGTCGTCATCGGTCCGCCCGGCGGCGATCTGCTGGCGCACCTGGCGCTTGAGGTCCTGGGCGAGCGGCGCGTTGGATTCGGCAATGCTCTGGTTCTGGCACACGAGGCAGCGCAGCTCGGTGGCGAGCGCCTTGGCGCGCTGTTCCTGCTCCGCGGTCAGCTCGGGCGCCTGCGCGCCGGCTACCGTCGCGCCCAGCATCAGCGCCGCGCCCCACAGCAGTCGGATCAGTTGCACGCTCACGATCCGGCTCCGTTCAGCCTGGGCAACAGCTCCTCGCGCTCGAACTCGGCATCGACCACGCCCACCTGCTTGTAGACGATGTTGCCCGCCCCGTCGACGATGTAGGTTTCGGGCACGCCGTAGACGCCCCAGTTGATGGAGTGGGTGCCGGCGGGGTCGCGCAGGATCACCGTGAACGGGTCGCCGTGCCGCGCAAGCCAGCGCTGCGCGGCTTCCGGCGCGTCCTTGTAGTTGACGCCCACGATGGGCACGCCGTCGCGCGCCAGCGCCATCAGGCGGGGATGCTCGGCCAGGCAGGGCTGGCACCAGCTCGCCCAGAAGTTGACCAGGTGGATGCCCTCGCGCACCTCGGCGAGCCGGTCGGCGACCTCGGCCCCGTCCGGCTCCGGCAGTGCCGGCGTCGGCTTGCCGATGAGCGGCGACGGCAGACTGTCGTCGCGATCCTGCATGCCGACATACAGCAGCACGACCAGACCGCCCAGCAGGATCAGCGGTGCGCTGACGACCAGGATGCGCCTCATGCGCCCACACTCCCGGCGGCCGCTGCCGCGCCGGGCCGGGTGGCCTCGTCGCCCGCGCGGCGGCGATAGCGGCGGTCGGCCGCGGCGACGAAGCCGCCGAGCATCATCAATGCCGCACCACCCCAGACCAGGCGCATCATCGGCTTGACCTGCACCCGCATGGACCAGGCGCCGCCGGCCATGGGCTCGCCCATGGAGACATAGATGTCGCGCAGCGGCGTGTAGGTCACCGACGACTGCGTCATGACGTCACCGCGCACCGGATAGTGCCGCTTCTCCGGATACAGATCGGCGATGTGCCGACCCTCGCTGGACACGACGACGTGTCCGCGCTGCGCCCGGTAGTTCGGCCCGGTCGCGGGCGCGGCGCCCTCGAAGCGGAAGTCGTAGCCACCGGCGCTGGCGGTCTCGCCGGGCGCCAGCCGGATGTCCTGCTCGATATCGAAGGTGGAGACGGCCGTCACCGCCACCACGAACACTCCGAGTCCGATGTGGGCCAGGCTCATGCCCCACAGCGAGGTCGGAATGCTGCCGACACCCCGCCCGCCGCGCGCACGCAGCCACAGATCGCGCAGCGACGCCACGATTGCCCAGAGCCCGAGCACGATGCCCGCCAGCGCCATGGCACTGCCCGCATCGTAGAGGCCCAGCCAGAGTGCGAGCGCGGCAACCACGGCGATGGCCGCCGGCAGCGCCATCGACCGCAGCGCCACGTCGGCCCGGGCGCGCTTCCAGCCCACCACGCCCGCGAACCCTACCAGCAGGACCAGCGGCAGGCCGAGCGGCACGAACAGTGCCTCGAAGTACGGCGGCCCCACCGAGATGCTGCCCATGCCCAGGCTGTCGATCAGCAGCGGATAGAGCGTGCCGATGAAGACCACGGCCGCGAGCACGGTCAGGAACACGTTGTTGAGCAGCAGAAGGCTCTCGCGCGATATCACCGCCACGCGTGCCTCCGCCACCAGCTGGCTGGCGCGCCAGGTGTACAGCGCCAGCGCCCCGCCCACGATCACCGCGAGGAAGCCGAGTATGTAGAGCCCGCGGGCCGGATCGCTGGCAAAGGCGTGCACCGACACGAGGACGCCGGAGCGCACCAGGAATGTCCCCAGCAGCGACAGGCCGAAGGCGATGATGGCCAGCAGCACGGTCCACGACTTGAGCACCCCGCGCTTGTCGGTGACGGCCAGCGAGTGGATCAGCGCGGTACCGATCAGCCAGGGCATGAAGGAGGCGTTCTCGACCGGATCCCAGAACCACCAGCC
>NZ_JAGLEJ010000053.1 GCF_023145115.1 Algiphilus sp. | reverse complement strand
CGGAGATAGAAGGGGCCAGCTCAGTCCACGCGAGACAAGCCTTGCGTTGCGCTCAGAACGAAAGGAAGGCGCCAGCGTTTGCGCTGTTTCCACTGTTGGAGGCCCCGTTGTGTGCCTTGGTCTCCACATCGCTGACCTCGAACAGCAAGGTAAGATTGGGTGTCAGCGCGTGATAGGCACCGAAGGTCAGCTTGCTGTTCTCGTCGAGCAGGTTCGGGGCATCGCTGTGATTGGCCTTGTCGAGGCTGCTGACACCGTAGTTCGCTCCCAGCGTGGTATTCCCGAGCGGATAGGTCAGCTGCAACAGATAGCCGTCGGAATCACGCTCGTTTCCGGCACCGTCATCCGATAGCACGAAGAGGCCGGTGGTCCCCATGCCCTGGCCGCTGTAGTAGTACGCGGAAGCCTTGAGACCACCCAGCTCAGCCCGCGCGTAGACGTCGAAGCCGGTGCTGGTGAAGTTATTGCCGGGGCCACCAACGGCGCGCTGTTGCTGCGTGATGAAGGCGCTCGACAAGTAGAAGCCCAGCCCACCGAGATCACCAGCCCACGCGAGCTTGCCGTGGATACCCGGTGCGCTCTTGTTGCTCGCTCCGCCGGCAAGCACCGGATTGAGCGGATCGTAGATGCCCACTGTGAGATTGGCGCCACCGAAGGAGGGCGTGGTGTAGTTCATCTGCGCCAGCGTGTCGGTGTAGATGTAACCGAAACCGATGCTGCCCAGCGAGGTATTGGCCGGCGCGCCGGTCGCCATCGCGCCAGCCACACCAACGCCCGGGATCGTCATGTCGTTGATGATCGCGTCGAAACCGAACAGACCGAAGTCGCGCCCCAGCTTGAAGCTGCCCATGCCGTCGCGCGCGACCGACATGAAGACCTGGCGCACATCGAGACCCGTGGTCGCGAGCGCGACATTGGTGCCAAGCGCACCCGCGTCCTGCTGCAGATTCGGGCTGCCCCCATCATTGCTGCTGATACCGGGATACAGCCCGAAGGTGACGCTCAGGTCGTAGCCCTTCTGCGTCGTGCCGCCCCCCAGAACAAGGGCGGCTGGTAACAGACCGTTGCTCACGGTCGAGCTGGCATCGTTGCCGTCGGCATCCTGGGTACAGGCTCCACCGATGGTCAGGATATCGGCCGGTGCATCCTCGCAAGCGGCATAGATGTAGTGGACGTTGACGTTGCCGTTGGCCGAGAAAGTCCAATCTCCGGCACTAAGCTCGACGGCCTGGACGGAAGCGGTACCGCACATGGCGCCAATACCAGCGACCAATGCGGCTATTCGTTGCGTGATCATTGCGTCATCCCCTCGATTAGGTGTCGTTATCCGCCGTCCGGAGACGGCGTCGGCTATGCGCACCGCAAGAACTCCACCTTTGCCGGAGCATCCTGCGCATGCGACGGCGAGCCAACAGCAACGCCGATGCCAAACCCTGAGAACGACAGCTACTAAGCGCAGCAATTTTTTTATTTTCTGTGGCTTACAGGCACGCACGCCACATCCGGCGCGCGTTCCAGGCACTTCCTCTGGTTGCACAGCCTGTGCGAATCCGGTGACATACCAAGCGCGGCACACAGGCTCCGCGAGCGCTCCCTCGAAGATGACACTCGCATCTAGATGAAGGGCCAAACAATTGGAGCGCCGTAGCCCCAGCAACTTGACGGGGTCGCCGTAGCCGCAGCAATCTGACAATCAGAACGTGCTCCATTAAGGACTAGACGCGGCTCTACGAGGCAGGAGACACCCGATGAACGACACCACCTATCAGCACGCTGAGCGTGTCATCGACGCGGTTGATGGCAAGCGCTCGGAGAACGGCGTCGAGAACGCGATCTCGGCGTCCTGGTCGCGTTGCATCAATGCGCACGGCCTCGATCCATCGCGTCGTCAGGCGCCTCGCGTGGAAGACGTAACGCGCATCAACGAGCTCGAGGACCAGCATGAAACGCTGATCAGCATCGCCCGACTCGAAATGGACTCACTGTACGAACAGATCGCCGGCTCGGGCTATGCCCTTCTACTCACTGACGAGCAGGGCGTCATCCTCTACGACAAGGTCGACCCGACCCTCTCCAAGAGCTTCCGGAGCGCGGGGCTGATCCATGGTGCCAACTGGAGCGAATCCGCGGAGGGCACCAACGGTATAGGTACCTGCATCGCCGAACGCAGGGCGGTCACCGTGCACCGCAACGACCACTTCCGAGCGCGGCACATCAATCTGTCGTGCACCGGAGCGCCGATTCTCAATGCCGATGGCGCATTGACGGCAGTGCTGGATGCATCCTGCGTCAACGCCAACTGCTCGCGTGCCAGCCAGATGCACACCAAGGCGATGGTGAGCATGTCGGCGCGTCTGATCGAGAAATGCCTCTTCCTGCGCCGCTATCGGGATCACTGCATCCTGCGCTTCCACAGTCGAGCGGAATTCGTGAATCTTTTGCACGACGCGGCCCTGGCGCTCGACGAGGACGGGCGCATCGCCGGTGCGGACCAAGCTGCGATGCACCTGCTAGGCGAAGCCGGCCACTGGACACTGCAGGGGCGCAACATTTCAGAGATCCTGGATCTGCCCGCCCATATCTCCGACCCGGTTTACCGCCGCAGCCAGACTGCATTGATGCCGGTGCGCGACCATCAACATGGACGCCGCTTCTTCCTGACCTGCCAGCCCGCACCGGGAGAGACACAGCGCGGCGGGCGTCTACGCGACGCCGGCAGCGGTCGGAAGGCCTTGCCGGTCGCACAGCAGGGATTCAGCGCCGAGATCGACATCAATACTATCGCCGGCAGCGATCCCGTCATGCAGCGCAACGCACGCTGCGCGCGGCGTCTGGCCACATCCCAGGTGTCAATCCTTCTCCAAGGGCCGACCGGTTCGGGCAAGGATGTCTTCGCTCGCGCGGTACATAACGCCGGCGACCGCGCGGACAAGCCTTTCGTGGCCGTCAATTGCGCTGCGATCCCCGAGTCGTTGATTGAGGCTGAGCTATTCGGGTACAAGGGTGGCGCCTTCACCGGCGCCCGCAAGGAAGGGGCTCGAGGGCGCATCCTGCAAGCCGACGGTGGCACCCTCTTTCTCGACGAGATCGGGGATATGCCGCTGGAACTGCAAACGCGCCTGCTACGTGTGCTTGAGGAGCGGACCGTAACCCCGCTGGGCAGCGAACGCCCGGTTCCAATCGATATCCGTTTGATGAGCGCGTCGCTGCGCAACCTGGACGACATGGTCGCGGAGGGGCGATTCCGCGAGGATCTCTATTACCGGCTCAACGGCATCACCCTCAAGTTGCCGTCGCTCCGAGAGCGCAGTGACATGGAGGAGATCATTCGTCAAGTGTTCGACGTTGAAGCCGCAGAATCCGACGATCCGATCACGATGAGCGATGCAGCCATGGATATCCTGTTGCGGCACGAGTGGCCGGGCAACATCCGCGAATTGCGCAACGTTCTGCGTACCGCGGTAGCCATGTGCGAAGGTGGCTATGTCACGCCCGCAGACCTCAGCATCGCTGATATCAGCTGGAACAGCATTGCCATCGAATCGAGCAAGGCCATCGCCGCTTCTCCATCCACTACGGCCGCGCGCGCTCCGGACGAAACGCCGGGCAAGACCGGTAACCCGCTTGAGCAAGCTGAGCGCACCGCACTGATTGAAACCATCGAGAAGCATCGCTTCAACATGAGTCGCGCAGCGCGCGCGCTTGGCGTCAGCCGAAATACGCTCTACCGCAAGATGCGCCAACACGGCATTGATTCGGATCGCTTGCGGGGGACGAATGCTACACGCCTCTCCTAGGATCGAAACAGGTCTAGTTGGAGCTACTGGGGAGTTCTGTACGCTCGAAGATGCTGCTCAGCGTGGCATGCCCGCCTGACCAAATTCGGTAGAGCGCTTCTGCATGGCGATCGACCCTAGCGCGTAGATCGTCTACAAGCGCCTTCTGCTCAGCCAAGCGCTCTGGCGAATCCGCGTAACGACAAAGGGCCTGGAAATGTCGGGCGCAGTGCTCCGAGAATTCCTGGTTGATCTCCATTTGCTGTTTGGTCAACGCGATTATCTGCTCGGAGACCATCTCCCCGAGGTCAATCATAGCGGTCACCACTCTTTCCGACTGCGCTAGAGCCTCGTCGGCTTCGCTCTGATCAGCTGTAAGCGCGTGCTCGCACGACCGCTCTTCGTTGCATAGTGTGCCGCTGTCATGGCGATTCATCGGATTTGCACCTCGACCGGGCCGGGTTGACGCCGAGGCAGCGAGCAAGAAGCAGGCCAGCCCGAGAGAAGGGCTCTCAAGTTCGGCAATACGTAGTAGCCGTGCCGAATGAGGCAGCGGAAGGACAGCCCACATCTGCGGCAACTCTGCAACACAGTGTCACCATGTTGAAACTGCCGACCGGCGATCGTTGCGGAAACCCCGTCCCCGCGGACATGTTGGTGATGGCACTCTTCTTGCCTCTGCGAGCGCCGTCACCAGCCGTAGATGCGGGACATAGGCAAGTGCACATGGAGAGGAGACGGTGATGCGCGACGACGAAACAAGTAGGGCACGGCAACGCTCCCTACCCCCAGATCACGGCCCCGAGGGAGGCGCAGCATGAGCAGCGCGATCTCGGTGAAGCGCAGCCGCGATCTCGCGACACCGCCTTCGACGGTATGGGCCCTAATCGGATGCTTTCATGCGCTCCAACGGTGGCACCCCAGCGTTACCGACGCCCACAACAGTGGCGAAGCAACCACCCCCGGTGCCTTACGTGTACTGACACTGGAGGGAGGCGCCTCTATCGCCGAAGCCCTGATCCGGTACGACGGTCACGCGCGCAGCTACGAGTACCGCATACTGTGCAGTCCGCTACCGGTCTCCGACTATGTGGGAGCGCTCTCGGTCTCCAACACCGAGAGTGGGTGCCAAGTGCATTGGGAGGGCTGGTTCTCGGCGAGGTACGTCCCGGACGCGGAGGCGAAGGCCACTATTGCCAGCGTTTACGATGCGGGCCTGCAAAGCTTGCAGGAACTATTCAGCACCCCGTGATCCACCGGTCACCAGATTCCAAGTCAGCTTCGCAAAGGGCCCTTCATGTCGCTCTATCATCAAATGGCTCGCACTCTGCTTACCGGAGCCGCAGTGACGCTATCGCTTCCGCCATCCGTGTGGGGGAACGCGCAACCGGGCTTCGACTCCATCGTCGTCACCGGCACGCGCATCGAGCGCCCGCTGGCGGAAACGCCCGCCGGCGTGACGATCGTCAGCGAAGACGCCATCCGGGAAGGTCGCCAGGGCCTGCAGCTCGACGAGGCGCTGTCGCGGGTGCCGGGGCTGTTCCTGCAGAACCGCTACAACTTCGCGCAGGGGCAGCGCCTGTCGCTGCGCGGTTTCGGCGCGCGCGCGCCCTTCGGCGTGCGCGGCATCCGCATCCGCGCCGACGGCTTCCCCGAGACGCTGCCCGACGGCCAGTCGCAGGTCGACATGATCGATCTCGACAGTGCGGTGCGCGCCGAGGTGTTGCGCGGGCCGTCGTCGGTGCTCTACGGCAACGCGGGTGGCGGCGTGGTGTCGGTGGAAACCGCCAATGGCCGCGACCACCCCGGCACCACCTTGCGCGCACAGGGCGGCGGCGACAGCTTCGCCAAGGTGTATGCGCGTCACGGCGGATCGCTCGGCGACTTCGACTACCACGCCGGCATCAGCCATCTCGACTATGAAGGTCATCGCGAGCAGAGCGCGGTCCGCAAGACGCTGTTCAACGCCAAGCTCGGCTGGCAGCCTACGGACGACCGCCGCCTGGAAGTCGTGCTCGCAGTGCTGGAACTGCCCAAGGCCGAGGATCCGGGCGGACTCAGCCTCAACCAGCTGATGGCCGACCGCCAGCAGGCCACCGAAACCGCGCGCGCACTCGACTCCGGCCAGGATGTCGCCCAGCAGCGGCTCGGCCTGACCTATCGCCACGGCCTGACGGCCGGCACCGAAATCGTCACACGCGCTTTCCTGACGCAACGCGACTTCGAGCAGGTGCTGCCCTTCTTCTTCCCCGGCGCCGAGAATCTGGTCGGCTTCGAGCGCGACTTCTTCGGTGCCGGCAGCGAGCTCCGCGGCGGCTTCACGCTCGGCGAGCGCCGCGCCCGCTACACCCTTGGCGTAGAAGCCCAGCGCCAACGCGACGACCGCTATCGCCAGTCGATCGACACCGAGGGCGAGCGCAGCGCGCTCACCCAGCGCGAGGTGCAAAAAGCCACCGTAGTGGCCGGTTTCGGCCAGATCGACATCGACCTCGTGCCGGCACTGACGCTGAGCCTGGGGGCGCGCGCCGACCGCCTGCGCCTGACCGGCGACGACCGCCTGCTCGACGATGGCGACGACAGCGGCGCGCGCGACTTCGACGAGCTCAGCGGCAGCGCCGGTCTGCTGTGGCGCGTACGCGACGACCTGCACGCCTACGCCAACATCGCCACCGCCTTCGAATCACCCACCTTCACCGAATTCGCGCGCCCCGACGGTGACGCCGGATTCAACCCCGACATCGAGCCGCAGGAGAGCGTCAACCGCGAGATCGGCCTGCGCAACGACCTCGCCGCCGTGCTGCACTTCGATGTCACGCTGTTCTCGGTGCGCACCGACGACGAGATCACCCCCTTCGAGCGCGACGGCCGCACCTTCTACCGCAATGCCGCGCGTACCGACCGCGACGGCGTCGAGGCCATGGCGGTCTGGCAGCCGCTGCCGCCGCTGCGCCTTACCGCCAGCTATACCTACGCACGCCTGCGCTTCGACCGCTTCACCACCAGCGACGGCACCGACCTCTCGGGCAACGACCTGCCCGGGGTCCCGCGCCAGAACGCCTTCGTCGAGGCGGCATGGCACGGCGCCAGCCACTTCGCCGCGGTCGACGCCCGGTTCACCGACAGCCGCTATGCCGAGAACGCCAACGCGCTGAAGGTGGGCGGCCATGCGCTGCTCAACGCACGCGCCGGAACGCACTTCGCGCTTGGCGCCGACACCGAGCTGGAGCTGTTCGCCGGCGTCAACAATCTGCTCGATCGCGACGCCATCGCCAATCTGCGGGTCAACGCCAACGAAGGCCGGCCGATCGACGAGCGCGGCTTCTTCGAGCCGCTGCCGGGACGCCACCTCTACGCCGGGCTCGCGCTTCGACTCTAGGCGCGCGCCGCGCTAGGGTAGCGCTCCGATCCGTCACCGGTGCTCCGCCCATGCGCCTTCCCGCGCTGCTGCTCCTGTTCCTCCCGCTGATCGCGGGCGCCCAATCCGACGGGGTGCGGCAGTTCACCGACTGGGTGTTCTATACCGTTCCGGCGCAGGATACCGAGCCGGCCATCGCCGTGGTCGAGACCGCGCGCCCGGTGCGCGGCATCAGCATGCTCTACACCTGCACGAGCGCGCTGGAGGGGCCCGAGGAGTCGCTGCTGGTGCTCAACCCCGGTTTCGCCGAGATGCCCGAGGGCAAGCGCTTTGAGACGCTGTTCACATTCGGCGAGGGCGACCGGCGCGATTACGTCGACGCCGAATTGCTCGCCGATCCGCAACATGCGACGCTCGATGTCGTTCGCGGTCGCCAGAAGGTGCTCGACCGGATGCAGGCCTTCACCGCGTTCATCATCACCCAGGGAGACACGGCCATCACCGAGATCGCGATCCCGACCGAGGGCTTTTCCGATGCGCTGGCCCGGGCGCGGGACCGCTGCGGCGTGCCCGCGTCCTGAGCACGGCGCGCGGTTCTGCCGGCCACAACAAGAACGACCAACGAGCCCGCCATGCCAGCATCCGCCACCAACGCGACCGCCGCCCTGCTCGCCGCCGCCACGCTGTGCCTGATCGGCGGCCGCGCTCACGCGGATGTCGACGCCCTGCCGCTGCACGTCGCCGAGCCGGTATCCGAAGCCGACTACCGCGACATCGGCAGCGAGCACGGGCCGCGCCCCTACGCCATCGCCACGCCGGTTTCGATCGGTCTCGACGGCGGAAGCTGGGCATCCGGCGGCGGTGACACGCTGGTCTGGCGCACGCGTGTGACATCGCCCGGGGCGCGCAGCCTCAGCCTGATGCTGCCGCGCTTCGCCGGCGCCCCCGACGCCCGGCTCTACCTGCGCGCGGCGGGCTCCGACATGACCCAGGGGCCCTACGGCATCGACGATGTCGACCGCGAGGGCCGGCTGTGGACCGCGCTCGTCTTCGACGACACCGCCGTCGTCGAGGTGCTGGTCCCGGCCGCACAGCGCGACGCACTGGTGCTGGAGATCGCCGGCGCGTACCACGGCTGGTCGGATCTGCGCGGCACCAAGAACATCGGCGGCACCAGCGGTTCCTGCAATGTCGATGTGGCCTGCCCGCAGGGCGACGACTGGCGCGACCAGATCCGCTCGGTAGTCGGGCTGAGCTACACCAGCGGCAACTTCCGCAGCTTCTGCACCGGCAATCTGGTCAACAACACCAGCAGCGACGGCACGCCGCTGGTGCTCACCGCGCATCACTGCGGCATCCGGGAAGGCAATGCCGGCTCGATCATCGCGTACTGGAACTATCAGGCCGCCACCTGCGGAGGCGATGCACCGAGCTTCACGCAGTCGCAGAACGGCGCCGGGTTCCTGGCCACCCACGAGTTCTCCGACCACACGCTGGTGCAGCTCGCCGACCAGCCCGACGCCGCCTTCAACGTCCATTTCGCGGGCTGGGATGCACGCGACGACATCACCGTGGACAGCGGGGTCTCGATCCATCACCCCGACGCCGACGCCAAGAAGATCAGCGTGTTCACCACGCCGCTGGTCAAGGAACAGGAAACCATCACCAGGAACAACGGTCTGCCCCAGACCGTTGCCGCCTGGCGCGTGCGCTGGTCGCAGGGCACCACCGAGGGCGGCTCCAGCGGCTCGGGCATCTGGGACGACGCCACCGGAAGGCTGATCGGCGTGCTGTTCGGGGGCCGTGCCAGCTGCGGCCAGAATCAGGACCTCGAGGACTACTACGGTCGCCTCGATGTCGGCTGGGAAGGCGGCGGCAGCGTCGACACCCAAATGCGCGCCTGCATGGACAAGGCGCAGCTCGGGGTCCGGACGCTGGACGGCGCGGATCCCGGTGCGCTGGACCCCACGGCGGAAGCCGGCGCGAGCCGCTGTCCGGACCCCTTTGCGGGCAGCGACGGCAACGACGGGGGCGGAGGCGGCAGCAGCGGCGGCAGCTTCTGGGCGCCGCTGCTGCTGCTGATGGCACTGCTGCGTCGCGGATCCACCGCCGCCCGCGGCATCCGCCGATAGCCGAGCGGCGCTAGCCGTGATCCCTCGGCAGGTTGCTCACGGATAAGCCCAGGGTGCTGACGGGCGTTCGGTAGTTCAAGCCGGCATGAGGGCGGTGCCGGTCGTAGTCATGCAGCCAGTTCGGCAGATGGGTTGCGCGTTGGTCGGAGTGTGCGTAGGAGCAGACGTGAGCCCCCTCGCGTAACGCAGTCTGGATCAGCCGCTCGGCCCGGCCGTTGGTGCGCGATCGGCAGGCTTTCGTGCGGCGAAGCCGGATGCCCAGGCGGCGGTAGTAGCGCACGGCGGCAATCAGGGCGCGCCAGTTACTGGCGCCGGTTTCGTCCGGCCTGGTCGTCGCCCCGCTCGCACGGCCGTGATCGTCGATCGGGCGCACATGTGGTCGCGTTTTGCCCGATGCGGCACCGGGTCACGCGCTACCTGGGTCGCGGGCGGTTATCCACAGATCGCTCCCAGGCTTGTGCGGAACTGCTGTGCACAACCCGGCCCCGGGGTCACTCGCGGTAGCCGAGCTGCTCCAGGAGGCCGTCGAGCTCGTCCAGCGAGAAGAAGCGCAGGCGCAGTTCGCCGCGGCCGCTGCCGTCGGCCTGGAGGGTCACGGGACAGGCGAGGTGCTCGCCGAGGGCGCGCTCCAGCCGCTCCCATTCGGGCTCGCGGCGGCCGCTCGCGGCTTCGCCTCCGGCGGCGCGGCGCGCCAGGGCGCGCTCGAGCTGGCGCACGCTCCAGTTGCCGCGGCTGCACTCGGCCGCGACCTTGCGCTGGACGGATGCATCGACACCGGCCAGGGCGCGGGCGTGGCCCATGCTGAGATCGCCGGCGTCCACCATCGCGGCCACCTCGTCGCAGAGCTTGAGCAGCCGCAGGAAGTTGCTGACGTAGACGCGCGACTTGCCGACGCGGTGGCCGATTTCCTCGTGCGTCAGTGCCAGCAGGTCGGCCAGCCGGCGCAGGCCGTAGGCGGTTTCCATCGGCGACAGCGATTCGCGCTGCAGGTTTTCCACAAGGCCGAGGACCTGCGATGCGACCGGGTCGAGGTCGTCGCGCACGATGGCGGGGATGGTCGCTAGACCGGCGCGCTGTGCCGCGCGCCAGCGACGCTCGCCGGCGAGCAGCTCGTAGTCCCTGCCGTCGCTGCGCACCACCACGGGCTGGATGACGCCGGACGCGCGCAGCGATTCGGCGAGCTCGTCGAGGGCGGCCTCGTCGAAGCGTCGCCGGGCCTGATTGCTGCCCGGGTGGATGCGCTCGATGGGGATATCGCGGGTTGCAGTCATGTGCGCGTCGAATTCCTGCAAGGAGCCGGTAACGGCCTGTGAAATAATGCCCGCCGATTCTGCAGCCCCCGCGCGTCACGAACCAGCCGATGGACAACCCGATGGAGCAGCACTACCGCGCGATCATAGAAGCGGTCGGGGAAGACCCCGAGCGCGACGGTCTGCGCGACACGCCCGGCCGCGCCGCCAAGGCGATGGCCTTCCTGACCCGCGGCTACCAGCAGGATATCGACGAGGTCGTCAACGGCGCGGTGTTCGAGTCGACCAACAACGAGATCGTGATCGTCCGCGACATCGAGCTCTACTCGCTGTGCGAGCACCACCTGCTCCCCTTCATCGGTCGTGCGCACGTGGCCTATCTGCCCAGCGGCAAGGTGATCGGGCTGTCCAAGATCCCGCGCATCGTCGACATCTTCGCCCGGCGCCTGCAGATCCAGGAGAACCTCACGCAGCAGATCGGCGAGACCATCCAGGCGGTCACCGGTGCGCGGGGCGTGGGCGTTGTCATCGAGGCGAAGCATCTGTGCGCCATGATGCGCGGTGTCGAGAAGCAGAATTCGTCGATGACGACCTCGTGGATGCACGGGCGCTTCCGTGACGACCCGCGGACCCGCAGCGAGTTCCTCACGCTCATCGGCCGGGGGAACTGAACCGGCCCGGGCGCCCGGGGTCGGAGATGAAGCCCCGTACGGTTACAATATCCGGGTAACTTCCAACCGCGCGCGGCGACGAGGCCCCGACGCTTCGCACTCCGACAAGCCGACGCCAACCAAGCGAGAGAGACGCGACATGACCGGTAATCGACACAGCATGCCGCAGGATCTGCCGCACCGGCTCGACGTCATCCGATCGATCGAGGACGCCGTGCGCAGCGAGATGGAGGCGCACATCGAGCGCCGCAACCTCTGGATGCCGGACGACCTGGGCTCGGCCGACCGCGAGCTGGACGAGGGCCGCGACGAGGATCTGCGCCTGCTGCGCCAGCGCGCCCGCGGCCTGCCCGCCTCGGTCCGCGTGGCGGTCGCGCTCAACCTGCTCACCGAGGAAGGCCTGCCGCACTTCCACCGCCTGATCGCCACGCACTTCCCGGAGGGCTCGGCCTGGCGCGAGTGGAACAACATGTGGACCGCCGAGGAGGACCGCCACGGCTGCGCCCTGCGCGACTACGTGCGCGACGCCCGCCTATTCCACATGCGCGTGTTCGAGCAGGAGCAGTACGACTACATCGCCGCCGGCTTCGACCCGGAGTGGGAACAGGACCCGTATCGCCTGCTCGCGTACACCAGCCTGCAGGAACGCGCCACCCAGTACGCCCACGCCAACACCGGGCGACTGGCGCGTGATCACGAGCCGACCCTGCAGCGCGTGCTGGCGCATCTCGCCGGCGACGAGTCCCGCCACTACCAGTTCTACCGCAGCATCTTCGGCGTGCTGCTGGCCAGCGATCCCGACCGCGCGCTGGTGTCGCTGCTCAAGGTGGTGGTGAGCTTCGCCATGCCGGGGCACGCCATCGGCGACTTCGAGGCGATGAGCGACGTCGTCGCGCGCCAGGGCATCTTCGGCACGGCGCAGTTCCACGAGATCGTGGTGGAGCTACTCGACTACTGGAAGATCGGCAACATGACCGGCCTCGGCGACGACGGCGCCCGCGCGCAGGAGCGCCTGATGAAGATGCCGTCGCGCCTTGAGCGCATGATCAAGGCCCAGGAGGCCAAGCACGAGCCGCGCGACTTCCGCTTCGGCTTCATCGGCGACGAAACGATTCGCATCTAGCTTCCCCGCTCGCGCGCTACACTCGCGCATTCCGACATCCGGGGGGATCGCATGAACGAGACGAAAGCCGTCGTCATCACGGGCGCCGGCAGCGGACTGGGCCGCGCGCTCGCTCTTCACTACGCACGCAACGGCTGGTCGGTGGCCGCACTGGACATCGACCGCAGCGCCGCCGAAGCCACGGCCCAGGAAGTCATGGCCACCGGCGGTGACGCGCTCGCGGCCGAAGTGGACGTGCGCGACGAGGCCAGCGTCAATGCCGGCGCCGCGGCCGCGGGGGAGCGCTTCGGCCGCATCGATGCATGGATCAACAACGCCGGCATCGCCGCCGCGGGCACCGTCGACGAGTCCGATCTGTCGCAGTGGCAGACCGTCATCGACATCGACCTGCTCGGCGTCGTGCGCGGTGCGCGCGCCGCCATCCCCTGGCTGCGCAAGGCCGGCGGCGGGCACATCGCCAATGTCGCCAGCTTCGCCGGCATCGCGACGCCCCCGGGGCTGGCCAGCTACAACGTCGCCAAGGCCGGTGTCGTGGCGCTGTCCGAGACGCTGCGCCTGGAGCTGGCCGACGACGACATCCACGTCTGCGTGGCCTGCCCGAGCTTCTTCAAGACCAACCTGCTGGCCACCAGCCGCAGCGTCGCCGGCGAGGACGAGGACGAAGCGCCGCGTCCGATGGAGAAGGTCACCGAAAAGCTGATGGCGCGCTCCACCTTCACCGCCGAGGACGTCGCCGCGGCGATCTACCGCGCCGCCGAGCGCGGGCAGTTCCTGGTGCTGATGCGGCCGGACCTGCCGCGCTGGCTGCTCAAGCGTGCCTCACCGGAAGCCTTCTTCCGGGCCGTGCGCCGCACCACCCGCGGCTTCACGCGCCCGCGTCAGGCCTGATAGCGAAGCCGGGCTGCGGCGGCGCCGCGTCGGCGGGCTCCCACGCCAGGGTGTCCACGCGCGCCGCCGGCGGCCCGCCGTCCAGCCAGTCGCGGAAGCGTGCCAGTACGGCGTCGTCGGCAGCGGCAACGCCGATCACGCTGCCGTCGCGGTGATTGGCCACCCAGCCGTCGACACCGAGTGAGCGCGCGGTCTCGCGGGTATGGGCGCGGAATGCCACCCCCTGCACGCGACCGGTCACGCGGAAGCGATACACTGCAGCCGTCATCGCAGGCGACCCCTACTGCCCGGCATGTCCATCCTCCATCGGTTCCGAAAAGCCGTGCGTCCGCCGCTGCGCCGGATCGGCGATGGCGACGAGGACGCGCACTTCAGGCTAAGGCTTCCCGCCCGCGGAGGCCAGGCGGGCGACTGGCTGGCCTTCGACTGCGTGGTCACGACCCACGAGGATGCCCACGGCGAGCACCTGCGCATGAGCACCCACCTGCGCGCCGACTTCTCGCGCCTGCTGCCCGGCAGCGCCCGCGTCCGGGCCGATGCCGACGCGCCGCTGCTCATCGAGGGCCGGCGCGAACCCAGCGGCCCGGCCGGCCGCGCCCTGGCACGCGTCACGGCCCGCGCCGGCGGGCTCATCGACCGCGTGCTGCGCACCGCCCCGGCGCGCCGCGCGCTGGCACCGCTGCAGAGTCAGCGTGTCGAGGGCTGGATGGACATCCGCGGCACCACCGCGCCGCGCGACGGCGATACCACCGAGATGCTGCCCGAGGGCCTGGCGCGCATCGGCGTCGTGCCCGACCGCGAAGGACCGCCGGTGCAGAGCTGGGCCTCGCCCACCCCGCACGGCATGGCGCAGATCACCACGCTGCAGCTCGACGAGCGCCATCTCATGACCGGCAGCCAGACCCGGCGCGGCAAGCGCCAGCCGCTGCGCCTCGCCGCCACCTTCGCGCAGATCGTGGAGCGCGTGCCCGACCGCGACAGCGACTGACCCGCATGGCCGAAAGCCGCGGGAACCCGGGCCCGAGCGCCCGCGAGCGGCGTCGCCGCATCCATGCCCAGGCGCTGCCCATCATCGGCGGCATGGCGTCGCAGAACGTGCTCAATCTGGTCGATGCCTGGATGATCGGCGCGCTCGGAGCCGCCGCGCTGGCCGGCGTCGGCCTGGCCAGCTTCCTGGTATTCGTGACGGTGGCCTTCATCTCCGGGCTGGCGCCCTCGGTGCAGAGCATCGCCGCGCAGCGTTTCGGCGCCGGCCGCCCAGGCGAGGCCGCCGCCGCGCTCAACGGCGGGCTGCTGGTGTCGCTGGCCATCGGCCTGCCGCTGAGCGCGCTCATGATCGTCGCCACGCCGTCGATCATGGCGCTGCTCAACGACGACCCGGCGGTACAGCAGGCCGGCGGCACCTACCTGATGATCCGGCTGGTCGCGGTCGCCTTCGTGGGCATGAACTTCGCGTTCCGCGGCTACTGGAGCGCCGTGGACCGGCCGCGCAACTATCTGGTGACCATCGTCGCCGTGCACGTCCTCAACGTGCTGATCAGCTACCCGCTGATCTTCGGCCACCTCGGCCTGCCGGCGCTGGGCGTTACCGGTGCCGCCATCGGTACCGCCGCCAGCCTCATCATCGGCACCGCCATCCACTTCGCCATCGGCCTGCGCGTGGCCGCCGAAGACGGCCTGCTGCGCCGCCTGCCCGGCCGCGACGACGTTGCCGGCCTGCTGCGCCTGGGCCTGCCCAATGCCGTGCAGCAGTTCCTCTTCGCCGCCGGCTTCACGGCGCTGTTCTGGATCGTCGGCCAGATCGGCACGCAGGAGCTGGCGGTGGCGCACGTGCTGGTGACCTTCACGCTGGTGGCGGTGCTGCCCGGTCTGGGCTTCGGCATCGCCGCCGCCTCGCTGGCCGGCCAGGCCATCGGCCGCGGCGCGCACGACGAGGCCGCGCACTGGCCGTGGGCCGTCTACCGCGAGTCGCTGCCGGTGTTCATCGTGCTGGCCGCCCTCGCCCTGCTCGCCACCGAGCCGCTGCTGGCCCTGTTCCTGCGCGAGGACGCGCTGGTGGCGCTGGGCATGACGCCGCTACGCATCTTCGGCGCCGGCATCCTGGTCGACGCACTGGGCCTCATCCTCATGCACGCGCTGCTGGGCGCCGGGGCGGCGCGGCTGGTCATGATCGTCGGCGTGGGGCTGCAGTGGGCGCTGTTCCTGCCCGCCGCCTACCTGCTGGGCCCGGTCATGGGCCTGGGGCTGACGGCGGTCTGGTGGGCCATGGTGGCCTGGCGCGGCGCCCAGGCCGCCATCTTCACGGCCGCGTGGCAGGGCGGCGGGTGGCGGCGATTGCGGGTCTGAGACCGCGGCGGGTCAGAATGCCTTCAACAACCCGGCCTGTTCGAGCACCGCATTCGCGGTATGACGCGACTTGATTCGGCTGTCCACCACGAATCGACGACCGTTGATCGGGCTGTGCCAGATGTCGTGATCGCCCTTGCCGCTGCGGATGTACTCGCAACCCGCGTCGCGAAGCAGGCGCCGAAGGTCCGGCGCAAGGTCACTCACGCGGCAATAGGGCAGTCAATCCGCAGGCTGTAGGTTCCGGTAGCCGGAAGCGCATTGGCTTCGAGCAGCTCGGGTACGAGCGCGTGGAGCTTGCTCTCCAGCGCATCAAGACTTTCTGCCTCGGTGGCGAGACCAGGCACATCATCACTGACCGCGACCCAGACGTCAGCTTCGGCGTCGAACCGGATGTTGATCGTGTACATGCCGGGATTGTGTGCGGCGCCATGCGGGTGACGCAAGCTGGCAGTTCGCAGGGCGATGGCGCGAATATGCAGAATGGAGCAGGCGCTCGGAATCCCCTCTCCCCCGCCCTCGGGGGAGAGGGCCAGGGTGAGGGGGTCCCGGCGTCAGCCGGCCAGCACCATCCTCAGGCCTCGGCCGCCTTCTGCTCGCGCGTGTCGGAGAAGGTGATCTCGGGTGCGCGTTCCTCGGCCATCTGGAGATTCACGCGGCTGGAGGCGAGATAGACGAGATGCCCGCCGTGGTCCAGCGCCAGGCGCTGCTGGTTGGTGTCGCGGAACTTGTCGAGCGTGCGCTGATCGGCCGCGTGCACCCAGCGCGCGGTGTGCACGCTGATGGGCTCGAAGCTGCACTCGACGCCGTACTCGTCGCGCAGGCGCTGCTGGGCGACGTCGAACTGCAGCACGCCGACCGCGCCCAGGATGATGTCGTTGTTGGTCAGCGGCCGGTAGACCTGCGTGGCACCTTCCTCGCAGAGCTGGTCCAGCCCCTTGTTGAGCTGCTTGGCCTTGAGCGGGTCGCGCAGCACCACGCGGCGGAACAGGTCCGGCGCGAACACCGGGATGCCGGTGAACTCCACCGGGTCGCCGCTGGAGAACGAATCGCCGATGGCGATGGTGCCGTGGTTGTGCAGGCCGATGATGTCGCCCGGATAGGCGCGGTCCACGTGCTCGCGGTCCGCGGCCATGAAGATCAGCGCGCTGGACACGCGCACCGGCGCGCCGAGGCGCACGCTGTGCAGCGTCATGCCGCGCTCGTAGACACCCGAGCACACGCGCAGGAAGGCGACGCGATCGCGGTGCTTGGGATCCATGTTCGCCTGGATCTTGAACACGAAGCCCGAGAAGTGCGGCGCGTCGGCCGGCACCGGCGCGGGCTCGGCCTCGCGCGGCTGCGGCGGCGGCGCCCATTCCGAGAAGCCGTCGAGCAGCTCGGAGACGCCGAAGTTGTTGATGGCGCTGCCGAAGAACACCGGCGTCAGCCTGGCGGCGCGGTAGTCGTCGAGATTGAACTCGGTGCCGGCCATCTGCAGCAGCTCGATCTCTTCCAGCAATTGTTGATACGGCCGCCCCAGCCGCTCGGCAATACCGGGCGCGTGCAGACCCTCGATCCGTTCGATGTCCGAGATGCGGTCCTTGGCGCCGGTATAGAGATAGAAGCAGTCCTCCAGCAGGTGATACACGCCCTTGAACTCGTGCCCCATGCCCACCGGCCAGGTGATCGGCGCGCACGACAGCCCGAGCACCTTCTCGATCTCGTCGAGCAGTTCCAGCGGCGGCCGGCCCTCGCGGTCCAGCTTGTTGACGAAGGTGATGATCGGCGTGTCGCGCAGCCGGCAGACCTCCATCAGCTTGATGGTGCGCGGCTCCACGCCCTTGGCCGCGTCGATGACCATCAGCGCCGAGTCCACCGCCGTCAGCGTGCGGTAGGTGTCCTCCGAGAAGTCCTCGTGCCCCGGCGTGTCCAGCAGGTTCATGACCTTGCCGGCATACGGGAACTGCATCACCGAGGTCGTCACGGAGATGCCGCGCTGCTGCTCCAGCTGCATCCAGTCCGAGGTCGCATGACGCGCGGACTTGCGGCCCTTGACGGTGCCCGCCATCTGGATGGCGCCGCCGAACAGCAGCAGCTTCTCGGTGAGGGTGGTCTTGCCGGCGTCGGGGTGCGAGATGATCGCGAAGGTCCGGCGGCGGGCGACCTCTTGGGCTACGGAGGCCATCGGCGTAAAGGTGCACGGCTGGGGGGCGCGGGATTGTAATGGATGCCGGGGTGGCAGCGACAAAAGCGGTGAATCGGCTAACCTTCCCCGGCGGTCGGGTCGGGCAGCGTCGTTGTGCCCGCGCAACGGCGAATGGCATCGCGTCCGGCGATTGCACGGGCCTATAGCTCAACGGTTAGAGCAGAGGACTCATAATCCTTTGGTTCCAGGTTCGAATCCTGGTGGGCCCACCAAACCCGCTTCCAGCAACCATCCAGCTGTGCAGTATGTAACGCGACACTTAACTTGCAACGCTCCGACACTTGAGTTGCGACAGGCATTTTAGGGCGATTTTTAGGCCGCCTGAACGCACTGCTCGCCTTGGTGGCGTGAGCTGTTGACGTAGCGGCTGACGCGCCTGATCTCGACCTCGAATTCGTAGCTGTCCTGATCCGGGTCGGAGACCTCGGGGTTCAGCCAGGCGTCGTTCGCGCCTGCCGGGATCACCCAGGGCATTCTGCTGTGGATGTCGGCGGCCGGGCCCTCCGCCGGGCGGGTGACGATTGCGACCGTCAGGCGGGGCTCGCCGTCGATCTCGATCGCGGAGTAGATGCCGCCCAGGCAGAAGACCGCGCCGCCGCGGTGGTGCCAGTACGGCTGCTTGACGGTCTGGATCTCGCCGGTTTCTTCGTCGACCAGCTCCTCCCGGCACCATTCGTACCAGCCTAGCGTCGGCACCAGGCAGCGCTGGTGGCGGTAGGCGTGGCGCCACATGCCGCTGGTCGGCGCTTTCTCGAGTGTGGCGTTGGTGTTGAACCGCGGGGGCTTGGCGTCGCGCCACCAGTGCGGAATGAAACCCCACTTGGCGGCATCGATGACGCGCTCGCCGTCCAGGCGCGCCATCGGGATCCGCATGGCTGGCGCGACGTTCCAGGCGCGCGCCCAGGCCGGATAGGGTGCGCGGTTGCGCGCCGCGATCGCGGCCTCCATCTCGCGCTCTGCCGGGGTGACGTATCGGCCACACATGAACGGCAGTATGCCGCGCGCGAAACGCGGCGCCCACCGGTGTACATTCCGGCTGCCATGACCCGCGACCGTCCACGCTCGAATCCCTATATGCACTACAGCGACGACGCCTTGCGCGACGCGCTGATGGCTGCCGCGGGTGCGCTTGAGCGCGACTGGTCGGCGGCGCAAGAGGTGGAGGTCCGAGCGCGGCTGCGCCTGCTGTGCATCGCTGCGGCACACCGAGTCAGCCCGCCGGTGATTCCGTTCACTGTAGCAGGCGTGGTCGGGAAACAGGGGAAGGATGTGCGGCGCCAGTCGGCGCTTGCCGCCTATCCACGGAATGATGGGGTTGGGGCTGTGCATCGCCTCCGATCTCTCGGTGATAGGCTCCCCGTGCCGTGTGCACGGCGGGGCAGCCTTGGCTGGTGCACGGCCCTTTGCGCCGTGTATTGGCGGCCGCGGCGTGTTGGCGCACGTCGCGGTCGCTGTCCCTTTCTGGCTGTCATGCGACGCGTAGCTCGGCGTAAGACGCGCCCATTTGCCACGTGTTGACGAAGTCGAATCCGGTGTACGTCGCCTGGTTGGTCAGCTCTGCCGACGTTTTCGGGATACCTCCGTCGCTGTCTGAATCGCCGCGCAGATCTGAGTCGAAGAAGCAGTTTTCGACAGTCTGGGTCGAGCTAAAGTCGTAGTAGACCCCTCCGCCTCTCCCGGGCCCGTCAACCATTTCGCAGATTGCGACACAGCGTCGCAATACCGTGGTGGGCTGATTTGCGATGCCGAGAATCGCTGTGCCGCGGTCGCCTCCAGTGGTGTACTTCCCGACCGCCAGACAGTCCTCAAGTACGAAATTTGGCGAGTTATATGCACCGACACAGAGGTAGCCACAATAGCGCGCGCTGGATACGACGATGCCCGCGGCCCCACCGTAGATTGCGAGCCTCCGAATCTCGATTGAATGGGTGGTTGCGTCACTGAATCCAGCATGCCGGTCGCTGTTCGTGCCGTCGGAATTGAAGTTCGTGATCTTGTGCCCGCGCCCGTCGAGCACGAAATCGGCCCTGATTGGCTCCCAGTTTGTGATGCCGGCTGCTACCAGGTCGATGTCTGCGATCAACTCGAAGTGGGCTCCGCCGTAGTGCCGAATATTGTCCAGCTGGGTCGCGTTGGCAACGCGGTACGGGTTGCCTTCCGTGCCTTCTCCTCCAGCGAAATCGGGGTTCGTTGGGCCGCCACCTGCCCCAGCTGCGGCTAGTAGCATCAGGCCGAGGTTGTTCACAGGACATTCTCCAGCGCCCGCGTGCCGACCAGCGTGACGGCGCTCGCATCATCGGTCCGGATCGCGAATGCGAGCAGGTCGGTGCCGCCGGAGGTGGGCGTGGGGGCGGCGCCGCCGGGCCACTTGGTGCCGGCCGGCCAGGTGTGGACGGCGGTGCCGCCGCTGGCGTCGGTCAGCTCCATCGTGATGCCGCCGGCGGCCTCGTCGGGCGGCGGGTTGGTGAACGACCAGGTCACGTCGTCGTCGATGCTCGCGACGATGTAGGTGCCGGCGGACAGGTCGACGGCGACGCTGCCGTTGACCGTGCCGAGGTCCTGCACGACCTCCCAGCCGTTCGCCTGGGCAGCGGCGGCCTGGGCAGCGGCGGCCTGGGCTTGGTCGCGGTAGTCCTGGGCATCGTCGCGCAGCGATTCCGTTTCATCCCGGGCCTCGACAGCCTCATCGGCGGCATTCGATGCCGTGCCGGCCGCCGCCTGGGCGTCGGCGGCGTTCTGCGCGGCGTTGTCCAGGCCGGCGTCGACCACGGCCTGCACCTGCGTCTGGATGTAGGTGACGGCCGCGGTGAGGTAGCTGAAGAATGGGGCGAACCAGGCGATGAAGGCGTCGGCCTTCGACGAGAACGCCGGCCCGTCGTCGAGCCTCGACGGCGGGGTGGGCGGTGCGGATGAGGGGTCGGGTGCAGCCATGATCAGCTCCTACACGTCTGCGGTGTTGGTGTCGGGGTACGCGCGGCCCGCGCCCCAGAGGATGCGGACGGCGCCGGCGCCGCCGGGGACGGGAGCGCCGCTGGTGTAGCAATAGCCGGGTCCGCCGCCGCCGTAGTCGCCGCCGGAGCTGGCTCCGTTCTCGCCGCCGGAGCCGCCCTCGGCGCTATTGGTGGCGCCGGCGGCGCCTTCCCCGTCAAGGCCGCCGCCCCCGCCGCCGGTGGCGATCGCGGGCAGGGATTGGGTGTGCGAGCCGGGGCCATTACTGGCCGCGCCGCCGGTTTCACTGTTCGCGTCGCCCTGGTAACCGCCGGCCCCGCCGCCACCGCCGACGGTAATCGCGGTGCTGTAGACGCGGCCGTACCCACCTCGCCCGCCGTTGCCTCCCCCGACATCGCCGCCGATGGCAGTGCCGATGCCGCCCTCGCGGCCCTGGCCGCCCTGTGCCCACAGCAGCGTGGTACTGCCGCGCCGGATGCGGCAGTCGCCACCATTCGGGCCGCTAGCGCCGACCTCGACAGTGAGCGGCTCGCCCGGCGTCACTGCGATGGCGTTGCGCCAGCGCAGCGCACCGCCGCCGCCGCCGTGCGGGTTGCTGCCAACCTGGCTGTTGAGCTTGAACGCGCCCTGCGCCCCCGCACCGATACACAGGCCGGCCAGCGCGGTGATGCCGTTGGGCACGATGAATTCGTACGTGCCCGGCGTCGTCCATTCCTGCTGGCTCGCCGGCACGGCGAACGTGCATTCGACGCCGGGCGACCAGGTGCCGTTGCCGGTGAGCGCGCCCTCGTGCCGCACGCGCACATAGCGCGTGACGCCGGTGGCCACGGTGGGCGGCGGCAGCCAGCTGGTCAGGTTCTCGGTGTCGTGCAGCGACTCGGCCTCGATGGACGTGAATCCCGCATCGGTCGCGATCTGCCAGCTGGCCGACGCCTGGGCGTCGCCATCGCCTCCGGTGGTGGCGTAGGCGCTGCTCTCGATGGGCACGTCGAGTGCGTGGGTGGCGCTCGCCGCGGGGGTTGTGATGGCCGGGGTGTCGATGGTGACGGCGGGGCGGGCAACGATCTTGATGGGGGTCGCCCAGGCGCTGTCGCCGGCGGTGGTGCCGGCACGGCGGTGGCGAACCCAATACTCGGCGTCCTCGGTCAGGCTGCTCATGTCCGGCGACCAGCTGGTGATGGCGGCGACGTCGTCGTAGGTGCTGAGCACTACGCTGCCGAACGCCTGGTCGGTGGCGATCTCCCAATCGCCGTGCGCAGCGCTGTCGTCGCCCTCCGGGCTGGTGCTGAACGCGCTCGCAAGAAAGCGGCCGTTGGCTGGCATATCGCTGCCGAACGACGGCGTGAGGATCTCCGGCGTGTTCACCGCGACCTCGCCATAGAATGGGTCGGTGTCCTCAACGACCAGGCTCACCACGTCGATAGTGGCGCGGGTGATCTTCGCGCCCTTGATGCTGATGCGGAGCTGCTCGTAGAAGCCGAGCACGATGGTCTCTTCCCGGTAGGGGGCACCGATCCACAAGACCACCCTCTGGCGGGCCAGCAGCAAGCGGCGGCGCACGGACTGCACCTGCGGCGTGTTGATCCGCACGTTGTAGCCGATCACGTCCCGGTACCCGCGCTTGACGATGGTGACGTTGCCGAAGTCGTCCTCGTCCCGCCGGCTGAAGTCGTCGACGTCGAGGCTCGTGTCGAAGTAGGTGAGCCCGGTGTCCGCCTGGGCGCCGAGAACCGCCTCGCCGATCTGCGCCACCGCGCCGCCGGCGGTCACCAGGATGCGGATCTTCGCGCCGCGGATGTTCGGCAGGTCCAGGAACGAGACCTGGCGCAGCTGCTCGATCGGCGCGTAGAAGTAGCTCCACCAGTCACTGATTTCGCCGTGCTCGACCAGCGACCGGGTGCTGCTGTAGAGCACGCCCTCGTCATCATCCAGCACCTGCACGGTTGCGGACAGCCCGCGGCAGTTGATGAGCGACACTGCGTTGATGAGCTGGTCGGGCTGCACGGTGACGTCGATCGCCCCCGTCCGCAGGGACACGCGGGTGGAAGTCTGGTCGAACATCCGGTACCGATTCGTCGGGCCCAGGTCGGTCCAGTTCGCCGAGCCGACGGGGTGATCGGTGTTGCCATCGGCCGTGGATTCGTAGACACGGTGATCGAGCTGCACCTGGTCGCTGGTGTCGTAGGTCACCTCATCGTCGTAGGCCGGCGCGTCGTCCTCGACGATGTTGCTGGCAATCAGCTCGGTCTCGCTGATCTGCGCTGGCACGACCATGCGCATTACGCAACCTCCTGCGTCTTCACGAACTCGTTCTCTTCCTGGTCGATCGCCACGCGCAGTCGGTAGCCGTCCGTCAAACGGCGCAGCACGCTGGCTGTCCGCTCGGTGTGGTCCGCGATGGTCGACAAGCCGGGATCGGCCACTTCGTTGAGGGCCTCCAGCTGCCGGAGAATCTCCGCGAGCAGCTCCTCGGACTTGCGATTGCCGTAGGTGATCACCGGGATCGCCCGACCGCCCTCCAACGGCACGACACCCTCGGTGCCGTGCAATCGCGTCACGTAGCCGCTGGCCGGCCCCGTGGCCACACCGCCGGTGGCGTAGCCCGGCCCGCCGAGCTGCTCGATGGCCTCTGCCACAGACAGCACGGCCTGCTCGATTTCGATCAGCGCGCTGACCTGGTCCGTCAACGCGTCGAGTTGCTGCTCAGCGATGCTGCGCTGGCGATCGGCAGTGTCGGCTGCCGCCAGTGCCTCCGCCCGCACCTGCGCTACCTGGCGGTCGAACTCCAGGCGGTTCGTGGCTGTGCGCTGGATCTGATCGACCAGCGATCGGCCTACGTCCGGCAACGCCTCCAGCGCACTGGCCTCGCCCAGCCGAGCGCGCCTGGCAACGTCGTCGAACTCTGCCCGCAGCTGGCCCAGCCGCTGCGGCCCCGATGCTGCCGTGGCCAGCAGCTCGTCGAGCTCGACGCCGAAGTCGCGCAGCGACTCGGTGAAGCGGCCGAACTGGTCGACGCGCTCCTCCAGCTCGCGGGACTCCGCTTCATACGCTTGGCGCAGTGCATCCTCGCGTTCCTGGCGGCGGCGCTCAGCGTCGTCCTGACCGCTGTTGCCGTAGGCCGGTTGGTAGCTGCCCGCGCCTACCTGATTCCCCACGACGCTCTGCAGGTCCGAGATGTACGGCGCCAGGGTGGCGCGCTGCGATTCGCTCAGTGTCAGCAGGAACTCGCCCATCGCTGCCGCCGTCCGGGGCAGCTCTGCCCGCACCAGCCCGAGGCTGTTGAGCACCTCTTCAAAGGCGCTTGGAGCCTGATCGAAAGCGCGCAGAACCGACAGAGACTGCTCCGCAATCTCCGCCGCCCGCTGGCGCTCCGCGGCCAGGTCCTGCTCCGCGAAGATCTGCCGCTGGATCGCCTGGAGTGAGGTCGGCATCTGCGCGATCTGGCGCTCGCGCTCCAGCCGCAGCGCCTCTTCCTCGTTGCCCTGAGCACGCAGCAACTCGATCTCGAGGCCGGCACGCTGCTGGGCCAGCTGCGCGGCCGATTCGCGTTCCTGGCGAAGCTGCTCTTCCGCCCGCGCCGCGTCCTCCGCGGCGAAAATCTGCTCCAGGAGCGCCCGGTTGTTCTCGTTGATCGAGGCGAGCTGCTGCTGGCGATCGGCCTCGCGTGCGGCCTGCTCTTCGCCCTGGGCGCGCAGCAGGCGTATGCGGAGGTCGTGCGCCTCTTCCTGCACACGCTCGCTCGCGGAGTAGATCTCATCAAGCGCCGGCGCCAGCTGCAACAGCGTCGTCAGCGTCTGAGCCGACGCGGCGTCGGTCACCTGGAAGCCCTCGACAAGCTG
Source organism: Algiphilus sp. (assembly GCF_023145115.1). Lineage (NCBI taxonomy): Bacteria > Pseudomonadati > Pseudomonadota > Gammaproteobacteria > Nevskiales > Algiphilaceae > Algiphilus > Algiphilus sp. The sequence goes on along the minus strand of NZ_JAGLEJ010000053.1, from coordinate 42,112 downwards.
CCGGAAGCCGTCACGGGTCTCGGGCAGCTGGAGTCCGATCTGCGCGAGCGCGGCGGTGGCTTCGCGGGATGCCACGTCAAGGCGCTCGCTCTGAGAGAGGAAGTCGTCGACGAAGGACTGAGTCATCCCCGCGAACTCGCTGTAGCCGCCGGCGGCGTCGACCAGGCTGGTGGCGAGCTGTGCGGCGGTCTCCGGCTTGAGCGGGATGCCGTAGTCGGCGCCGATTCGGTCGAGTCCCGCTTCAGCCACCTGGAGGTTGCTCGCAATTCGCGTCAGCGTCTCCGCGGCACCTTCGCCGACACGCGCGAACTGATCGACGAACGGCACCACCGCAGCGGCGACATCGTCGAAGAGCGCGGAGAAGACCGCATTGACCTGCTCGTTGATCTCCTCGCCGGTACGGCCCTGCAGGTCGATCCGGATCTCGTCGACATCGAACTGCGACAGTGCGTACTCAATCTGCTTGCGCGACACGCCGAGCACGCTGGCGGCCTCGGTGGTTGCCTGCCCGATGCGCTCGAAGATCAGGCGGAACTGGTTGCCGACTGCATCCGGCACGTCGCCGAACTCGGTGCGGTAGTCGGGGCCGCCGCCGAGCAGGCCCCCGCTCTCGCGTATCCGCGAGAACGAGTCCGCGACCACGGACTCCATCAGGTCGGTGAGCGCACCGCCGATGATCCGGATGCCGTAGCCACGCAGCTCTTGATCGCCGCCGAAGACGGCGCTGCCGGCGCTTTCCAGCGCGCCGCCGAGCACATCGCCCAGGCCGCCGACCAGGTCGCCGACGAAGTCGAGACCGATGGTCTCGAACGCGTCGTCCACGAAGTCGGTCAGCGTATTGTTCAGCCCCAGCATGAAGAGGCCGTTGGCGCCCAGGCCGGTGGCGTTCAGCGCGGCCAGTCCACCCAGCCGGTTGCGTCCCGCAGACGGCTGCGAAAGCGACGCCGGATCGATGTCCTCTCGCACCAGCAAGTTGCCGACATTGCCCAGCTGCGCCTGCAACGACTCCAGGCTGCGCAGCATCCGCGTGTTGATACCCACCAGCTCCTGCGCCGCTTCAGCGGTGAGATCCACACTGTTCGCGATGCTGGCCGACTCGGTGTCCGGCGCGCCGAAAACCGTGCCCCGGCCGGTGCTGCCGGTGATATCGCCGGGCTGGTAGCCGCTGCCGCCGCCGGAGAACGCGCCTGCCACCGATACCCCCAGCGACGCGACGATGCCCGCCATCGTCGCCATGCGCGCGACCGCGGTGAACGGGTCACCGGTCGCGCCCGCGTTGAGGATGGCCTGGATGGCCGTAATGCTCTGCAGCGCCTGCACCGCGATGCCGATCTGCTCGTACGCGCTGGAGCCCTGTGACGCCAGCTGCTGCACGCCGGAGAGCATCTGCGCGGTGCCCGATGCATAGAGCTGGACCTGAGCCTCGCCGGTGCGCTCGGCCGCCACGTTGAACGTCTGCAGGCCCGCCAGCATGCGGTCGATCGACTGCGTGAACGGCCCGTCGATCGACCCGAACGCCTCGCGCACCTGCTCGATGGTCTGCAGCGAGTCGAGCAGCGCGTCGGACAGGTCCTCGCCGAATCGCCGCTCGAACGTGCGCCGGATCTCGTCGGTGGCCTCGTCGGCGTCTTCGCGGATCTGATCCCAGAACTGCTCGCGGAAGCTGTCGGCAAGCTGCCTGAACTCGGCATCATCGATCAGGTTCTCGCCGAGCAGGTCCTGCAGTGTCGCCATGCGTTGCTCGAACTCCGCCGTTACCTGCTGGGCCGCGGTCAAGCTGTCCTGACGCAGGTCCGCCAGCGCTTGGCGCACCTCCTCGGCGGCGCGGCGGGCCTGCTCCTGCTGGTTGCGGATCTGCTGCTCCTCCGACTGGAGACGCAGATAGGTCTGGATCTGTTGTTCGCTCGCTCCCTTGGCCGCGAGCCGAGCCCGGGTTTCGGCCTCCTGGGCCTCGGCACCGTCACGCAGCGCCTGCACGAGCGTGCGCTGCCGCTCGATGAGCTTGGCGACCTCGTCGGAGGCCTCCTCGGCCGACTCGGTCACCGTATCGGTTGGCGGGCGAATTGCGTCCTGCAGATCCCGGATCGCGTCGGAGCGATCCTTGATCCCTGCGACGATCGCGTTGATCTCCTCGAGGAGTTCGCCGGCGACATCGTCCTGACCAGCGTTCAAAGCCTGGTTGCGCTGCTCGGTGAGGATGGCCACCGCCTGCGCGGCGCGCTCGATTTCCTCGCGGGAGCGTGCAATCGCCTCGGCCTGCTCGTTGGACAGCAGGCCGCCGCCCTCGCGAAGGCGCGTCGCCTCATCTGCCAGCTCACGCACCGTGCGAACCGTCGGCTCCAGGTCGTTGGCGATCGACTGATTGCGCTGTGTCCAGAAGAACAGCAGCGTCAGCCCGGTCACGGCCGCGCCCAGCGGTCCTCCCAGGAGCGCCAGACCGCCGCGCAGAATGCTGATGCCGCGCGCCGTCGCGCGACCGCTGAGGCTGACGCTCTGCAGCGCCGAAGCCGCCGCTGTGCTGGCAGTCGCCGCGCGCGCCTGCGCGGCGGTATTCGCCGTGGTCGCCGAGGCCAGCGCGGCATTGACCCGCGCCTGCTGCTGGCCGAGCGCAGCCAGCTGCGCCATTGCCGCCTGGCGCTCGCGCAGGGCCACCGTCAGTTCCTGTTCGGCGCGGCGTAGTATCCCGGAGGTCTGTGCCGCGGTACCCGTTGCGCGCGACGCCTGGATGGCGGCCTGCGCCGCCTGGACTGAGGCATTCGCCCGCTGCAGCTGCGCCTCGGTCTCCGCGCGAGCGGCCGTGATTGCCGAGAGGGTGGCCCGGGTATCCGCGACGGTCGCGGCGGTCGCGCGCGCACGCGCCGCAGCGAGCGATGACGCCAGCTGCGCGCCGGCGGCATTGCGGGCGTTGAGCTGCTCGGTCGCCGCGATCGACTCGGCCGTGCGCTTGGCCACACCCGCCATCGCGGATGACGTGCGACCGGCGCCGACTGCCAGAGCCACGAAAAACGCTGCCTCGCCGGTGTTCATGATCGCCTGCAGCGTCTGCACGTCTACGCTGAGCTGCGTGATCGACTCTGCGACGTCCCCGAGCGTGCCGGCAATGGCGCTGGAGACCCCGGTCGCCTGGTCGACGCGGCCGACATACTCCGTGACTGCGTTGGAGACCTGCATCCAACCCTGCTCGATGGTGGGCAGGGTCTCGGCGAAGCGCTCGCTCAACTCCTCGCGCGCGTTGCGGAACGCCTCGATCACGATGTTGGCGCTGATCTCGCCGGCCTCGCCGAACTCCAGGAGGTCGCCACGAGTCGCGTTCATCTGCTTGGCGATGATGTCGGCGACCACCGGCAGCTGCTCCAGCACCGAACGCAGCTCCTCGCCACGCAGCTCGCCGGACGCCAGGCCCTGCGATAGCTGGATCATCGCGGCTTCGGCTTCCTGCGCGGAGGCGCCGCTCAGCACGGCCGCCTGGTTCAGGCTCTCCGCGAAGTTGAGCAGGTCCTGCTGGGAGACGTTCAGCTCCTCCGCAGAAAGCGCCGTGCGCGCATAGACCTCCGCGGTGCCGACCCACGATTGCCGTGTGCGCTGGGCAATGCCGAGCAGCCTGTCGGAGACATCGGCGAGCTGCTCCTGGCCCTCCGTGACCGTGCGGATGCGGTTCTGCAGCTGGGTGTAGGTGTCCGCCAGGCTGGCAATCTGGCGCACACCCTGAATGCCCGCGAAAGCGCCGACCACGCCGACAATCTGATTGCGCAACGCCCCCAGCTGATCGTGCGTCCGGCGCGCGCTGTCGCTGGCGCGGTCGAAGCTGCGGTTCGCCGAGCTGCCGGCGCGCTGGGCCTCTTGCCCGAAGCGGCCCAACTCCTGGCGGCTGCCGCGGATCTCGCCGACCAGCTGATCCCCGTTGGCGACCAGGCGCAGCGTGACGGTCTGGGTGGTCACGCCTCAGCTCCCCGCGTTAGCGGACTTGGCGTTGATCGTCCGCGCGACGGTGCGGCCCATGAACTGCACGTCGTCCACGATGTCCGGCCACTCGTACCACCGCACCCGGAGCAGCTCGCAGGCGCTGCGGATCTCGGTGGCCGTGATGCCCTGGTAGTGCACCGACATGCCGCCGATGACCGACAGCTCGCACCGCTCGAACACCTCGACGGACGTCCAGTGCGTCCACCACACCGGGATCTCCGCGGGCTCGTCGGCCTCGCTGCCGTCGGCTTCCTCACGCACAAGAAAGTCCGCGCCGCTGACCTCGCGACGCTGCGGCTGGTCAGCAGGCGCGGACTCGTCATCGTCTGTTTCCGGCGGCGCTACTCCGGCGAGCGCTAGCGCCGCCGCCGCGAGTTTCCCTTGCGGGTCTCGTTGTAGGCGGCGAAGTACTCCTGGCTGATCCGCGGGGTCAGCCACATCGAGAATCGGCCGTGCAGCACCTCGTCGATCGCGGCCTGGCCGGTGAGCGGCTCATCGGTCTCGGGATCGCCGAGGCCGTGGATCGCCGCGACGATCTCCGGCAGGTACTCCTCGTCGGTCAGCCCGCGCTCCTGCAGATCCGCGATCTCGGGCTTGGACTTGACCTTGTAGTCGACCTCGAGGCTGCCGCTGATGCCGGCCTCGGGGATCTCGATGTCGATCTTGCGGCGGAAGGTGTCGACCGACCGCTTGGTGCTGAACGTCACGCTCATGCTGGTTGCTCCGCTGCGAAAAATGAGGTTGGAAGCCGGCTCGAACGCGCCTTACGGCGTCTCGGTACCGAACTCGATCCAGAACTCGTCGCCGCCGGCGTCCGAGGCCACGCACGGGCCGGACAGCTCCCAGCCGTAGTCGCCATCGATGTCGACGGGGGTGATATCCCGGATCTGGCCCCGGATCCCCTGCTCGGAGTACTTGTCGCCGGCACCCACCACGCGCATCGACGCCTGGATCATCGTCCCTGCCGAGCGCAGGGCCCACGGATCGAAGTCGGCCTTGGCGGTGCGGGCGATGCGCATGGTCCAGCTCGCCAGGCGATCGTCGATCGCGTTGGTCTTGTACTCGGTGTACTCCTTGGTCTTGAGGTCCGAGCCGAAGTCGATGGACAGGCTCTTCGCCCAGACCGCCAGCGGCGAGCCGCCGGGCAGCACGGTGATCGCCGCCTTCGAGTTGGCGCTGTTGATGACCGGACCGAGCGTGCCGGGCAGCGTGACGCTGGGGAGGTTCTCCTCCAGCATGCCGGTGTAGCTGCCCTGGACCCGCACCTGGCCCTGGTAGCGCTGGCCGATCTGCATGATCAGCGAGCTGATCTGGTGGCGGGCATCCACCACCTGCAGATGCGTACCCGCGTGCCACCAGTACGCCGTCGACAGCGCGATGCCGGACGAGACCGGGTTGTAGCGCGTGGTGCCGCCGACATCGTCCAGCACCTGCGTCATGCCGCCGGGCAGCAGCAGGCGGTGGCAGTCCGGCGTGCCGTCGCTGGAGTCGCCGGGCGTCTCCGGCGGATAGAGCCGGAAGTTGCCCTGGATGAAGGCGCGCTCGTTGGTCACCGCGAAGGGGTTGCCGGTGAAGTGCGGGCGGTCCGGGTTCTCGGTGAACTCGTCGAACTCGGTACCGCTGCTGCCGTCGTAGAGGCGGATGCCGTCCGTGCCGTTGTCCGGCGGGACGGGCGTGCCCTCCGCGCTCTGCAGGGCGAGCGCCAACGACCGGCGGGTGAACTTGGTGAGTGCGGGCTGGGCCATGTCGGGTTACTCCGTCGGCTCGGGATCGGTTGCTTGTGCAGCTGCCTTTCGGCGGCGGCGTTGGGTCTTGGATGTGGGCACGTCGCCAGCGGACTCGGCCTCCTGCGCAGCGCTTGCATCGCGCTCCATTGCATCGGATTCCGCCGGCGCCGTCGCGAAATCGGAATCGATGTCCGCAGCCGCCTCGGCAGCCGGCTCGTCGACCAGCTCGCCTTCGCGTATGCGCCAGTTGCCGTGGCGCGTGGGGCTCGGGAATGTCTTCATGCCTGGTACTCCGCGCTGAAGGTCCAGCCGGCCTGATAGACCACCTGGGCCACCAAATAGGCGCCGTGCGCGAACTCGTCACGTGAGCTACCGAAGACGAGTTCGGCGAATGCGTCGCCGGGGGTCCAGCCCGCCAGGCGGGCGTCGATATCGGCCAGCACGTCGTCCAGTTCCTGGCGCACCTGGGCCGGCCGGCCGTGGTGCTTCACCCACACCACCGCCTTTACGGCCGTGGTGCGGGCCTGCTGCACGGGCGGCCCGGTGAACTCGACGTTGCCGCCGGTGGTTTCGCTCAGCAGGAACACCGCCGGGGCGGTGCGGGGCGCGCCGTCCAGCGCTGCCTTGAGGTCGGCGGACACGCCCAGCAGCACGATCGACTCGACCGGCTCCAGGCGCTCGATCACAGCGGCCATCGGGTAGCTCAGCGCCATCACTGCCCCCGGAGTGCGGCGCGGCTGAAGCGCCGCGGCGCGCTGCTGGACTGCACCGACGACGGCTCCGTGCTGCCGGGGGTGAGCGGATCCCCGGCGCCCAGCGAGAGCTTGCCGTCCGCCACCAGGCGCAGCGCGCGCAGGGCGTCGCGGTAGTCGCGCTCGATGCGGCCGGTGTCCTCGTTGGTGCGGTCGCGCTGGATCTGCACGTGGTAGCGCGTAATCGCGCGCGACCAGGTCACCAGCACCGGGAACTGCTCCGGATCCATCGGCAGCGTGTAGCCGCGCTGCGCCAGGTGGGCGTCGATCTCACCGTCCGCACGCGTGATGACCGCCGCGATGGTGACAATCGTCGCGTCCGCGGCGGCGATCTCGTCGGCCGTCCAGGCGCTGCGGTCGTCGCCGGCCAGCGTCGCGGCCAGGAGATCGACGTCGAGCTCGAAGAGCTGCGCGATCTCCAGCCGGGCGCCCTGGCCGTCGGCGAGCTGTGCAGGGGTGAGGTACACGGCGGCTCAGGCCCTACTTGTCGCCAGCCTGCTTGGTCGCGGCCTTCTTGGCGGCGGCCTTCTTCGCGGCCGCGCCGCCTTCGCCACTGTCCGAGCCGTCGCCGCCGTCGTCCTTGACCTCAACCTCCTGGACGACCAGACGCGGATCCGCGCGCAGCTGCTCGAGCTGCGCCTTGGTGAAGCGGTCCGCCGGGTGGTCCACCGGCTTGGTGCTGTGCGCCATGCCGGCGCGGCGGTGGCCGTCGCGGTGGGCGGTGATGCGGTAGATGGTGGCCATGTGTCAGCTCGCTGAGTGGAATGGGTCCGGGACTCTCCCCGGTGGTCACGCCTGGGTGAACGGCGGCGTTCCCTGCTCGCAGCGCTCGGCATGGGATCAGGCGAGCCAGGGCGTGACGAGCACGTCCACGGCGTTGCGGTTGACGTTGGTGGCGCCGGCGGCGTTGCGCTCGGCCTTGACCGTCTCCAGCGCCGCATCACGGAGGGTCGGGCCGCAGACCAGCAGGCTGGGCGTCGAGTTGAGCGGGCGGCCCTCGTCGGACTTGAAGCTCTGCATGGCAGCGAAGGCCGCGTTGAAATTGGCGGAGTTCAGCGTCTGCTTGCTCAGGTAGGCCATCTGCCAGAAGCCGAAGCCCGCGTTCACGCGCGCATCGACGCCGAAGACGAACTCGTCGGTGCGGAAAACGTGGTCGTCGTCGAGCCGATTCAGCGAGCGGAAGTCGTAGTTGCGGCGCTTCTGGAACAGCAGCGGCTTGAGCGCGCGCCGGGTGTTCAGCAGGTACCAGGGCGAGCCGGAGCCGCCGCCGTGATTGCTGACGCTGACCACGCCACCTTCGCCCTCGCGGCCCACCGGGTGGTCGGCGTCGAAGTAGGGCTGGCCGTCGTAGCACAGCTCGGTCTCGCCGTTCTTGAGCAACGTGAAGACCAGCTCATCCGGATGGGTGGCGGCGCCGTAGCCCATCTCCTGCATCAACGGCTTGTAGACGCCGTAGGTGTCGTCCTCGATCGGGTCCCGCCCGACCCCCACGGTGGACTCGAACTTCTTGTTCTTGACGCGGTAGTCGTGGGACGCCATCTGCTTGATCTGGCGGTCGCCGATCCACTCGCGCAGGCCCGGCATCTGGCCGAGCCAGGCATAGTGGTTCTCGGCCGTGACGCTGGGGACCTCGGTGGCGATCTTGTTCCAGTCGGTGGGCGCTTCGCGGAAGCCGAGCTGGAAGGCGGCGTCGTAGGCGACGAAGAGGTTTCGGAGGTTCTGGGCGTTCAGGATCATGTCGGGTCCTCGGGCGTAAGGGTCGGGCTCGGGCGGTTTCGGGGGCAGCGCTAGTCGAAGCGCACCCAGACGCCGATGTCGTCGACGTCCTCGATCGTCCCCGCGGCGGAGCGCGAGCCGGTGTCGTCGGTTTTGGCGACGGTTTCGTCGTCGACGATGTAGGCGGTGTCGCCGATCTCGGCCCGGGTGATCTCGTCGCCGCCGGCGGAGTTGCCGAAGCGGAACACCCCCTTGCGGGTGCGCACGCTCAGGTCGCCCGCCTGGCCGCCGGCGTTGTCGGCCGGCTCGGCGGCGACGCCGCGCGCGACCAGGCCGGTGGCAGCACTGCCGGGCTCGGCGTTGCCGCTGGCATCGAGCACCACCAGGGCGCCGACGTAGATGGTGGTATCCGCGGCGACGGGGTCGACGTTCTCGGCGCCGTCGCGGCGGGTGGTGTGGCGGTCGGTGGTGAGTGCCATGTCAGCTCCTGGCTGGTGTCAGTGGTCCGCGCGCCGCTCAGGCGGCCGCGGTGCCGGTGACCGCGGCGAGGGACTTCTGGTAGTCCTCCTCCGAGATCCCCATCTGCGCGCAGAGGGCGCGCTGGGCGTCGGTCAGCTCGCCGGACTTGCCGGGATCCGGCGGCGGCTTGGCGCCGCCGTCCGCGACCGTGGGTGCGGACTCCACGTACTTGCGGAACTCCGCCAGGCCGCCCTCGCGCTGGCACGCAGCGCGGTGGTAATCCTTCGTCGCCGGCGTGATCTTCCCGGCCTGCAGAGCGGCGTCGATCTCGGCGTCGATCTCCGCGTCCGTCTGCTTCTTGCGCTCGTCCGCCAGCGCCTGCTCGGCGTTGGTGGCGCGCTCGAGCGCAGCATCGTGGTCAGCACGCGGCACGAACTTGTCGAGCGACGGCTGGGCCTGGGCGGCGTTCAGCGCCGTCTGCTTTTCGCTCTGCAGGGCGTTGATGGCGGTGACGGCGTCGTCCTCGGAGGTGTCCTCCTTGAGGCCAAGCGCGGCAAGAATCTTCTTCATGGGAACGTCCTCGTCGTCTGCGGATGCGAAAGCGCTGTTCAGCGCCAGGTCGAAGTTGGGCTGGTTGTGCAGCGCCGCTGAGGTGATGCGCGCAATGCGCTGCTCGGCGCCCTTGGAGTGCAGGAACACCGGAGAGAAGAAGCGGTACTCGCGATTGTTGACGGCCGTTTCGCCGGCCGGCGTCCACTCGACACGGCCGTAGAGGTAGGCGTCGTCACCGCCGCTGCCGGGCTCCAGCGCAGTGATCCAACCGGCAGCAGGCGACGGGCCGCCCTTCGGGGCAGCCAGCTCGGTGCTGTGGTTGAAGTCCAGCGGCAGCGGGCGGTTGAACGCCGCTACCAGCTCGGCAGCGGGAGGCAGCGTCCAGGTGCGCCCGTCAGCGCCTCGCACGCGCCCCTTGCCATCGGGCAGGGGCAGCAGCGGAATGCGCTCGGGCAGCGGGCCCGAGGGGAGCGAATGACAGAGCGCGGCACGGAGCAACTTCATGCCGCCAAGTCTGTTGATCTGCCAAGGCGCCGAACATGCTAAGCGTCCTTGGCAGGGCGCTTGGCGGGCGCAGAACTAGCCTGCGGCGCGGGGGGGGCGCCGTCAAGCGCCCTGCCGCGATCTACACGCCGTTGGTCTTGGGACGGAGGCGCTCGCTTAGGTCTTGCCCGCGTCTCAACTCGTGATCTCTACGTTTCGCAGCACTAACGATCGCAGAGAGCCTCCGAAGCCATCGAAGCGACAAGAGTGCCGCGAACGAGCCGGCTACGGCAGATCCGAATCCGCAAGCGATCGCCACTCCGTACGGAGCGGTCTCGGCCACCTCGAGAGCCAACAGTGCGATAACGCCTAAAGATTGGACCACGGCTGTTGCAATGATCTCGTGTCCCTTCGAGCGTAGAGCAGCGCCGCGCATGTGGGCGATCTGACGCTTGTACTGGGACAACGAAGCCGCATCATCAAGCTGATCGAGTTTGTCGAGGACCCGATAGGCGATAGCACAGGCCAGTGTCCACGCAGCTCCGCTCCAGAGCGCATAGAACGGGCTTAGCTCGCTTGCCGCCGTGGAGGGTTCCGGTATGCATGTATACGCCACTACTCCAACTGCCAAGCCAAGCGCAGTGAGCAGAACAGAGAGTTGATAAGGCATTGCGCCCTCCTGAGCATTCCGGCTACGAGATCGTGCCCTGACTGGAAAGCTCACGAAGCCATTCTCGCATGCGCTGCCTTACTGATTCACGTACGGCCGCGCCACCGATGTACTCGACACTCTTCATGGTCCAGAGGAAGAGCTTATCTCCTCGAATCTCTCCACGGTTGTGCAACTTGATTGATAGGTTGTCGTCTGGGACATCCCGCAGGGCGCGGCTCAGATCCTCGATCATGTTCTCTTCGCGCTTTGCGCTGTAGCGCCGATAGCTGATGTCCACCTGGACCTTCAATGAGGCTAGGTCGAGAGCATCGTCTGCTGTGAACTCGTCGAGATTGCATCCCGTGATGCTCTTTACTGCATCAATTGCGCGCGAGTCCTTTAGCAGCATCCGCTTCTTTCGCTTCTTGAGTCCACCCTTGTCGTCAGTGTGCTCGCGAGTGTCGGTCACCACCGTCGCCAGAGGGCTACCGATGCTGATGCTTTTAGCACCTTTGAGCTTGTCCTGAGTTGAAGCCGGCACTTCACGGACCAGTTGGAACACAGTCCCATGAGGCACGTCCGGGCTGGCTTGAAGCATCCGGTTGAGGTACCCCTCGAAGTCCCTCACTCCAAGTGACAGAGCTTGCGTCATCACGATGTGTTCGCCCAGAACTCCGATATAGCAAATTCCGTCGATGACTTCCCGCCTCTGATCATCGCTCAGGTTGTCGAGTAGGTTCTCTAGCGGCACCTCCTCCTGATCGAATGCCTCCGGGTTCAACGCTTGTGGTGTTTTGCCCGCTTCGAAGGAAAGGAACTCACCAAAGAAGAACCCGTCTTCTTCGTGGTGATTGATGAGCTGGGTTCGGACGGTTGAGCCCTCGGTAACCGTAATGTCTTGCTTGCGCTGCAGCAGAGTGTCGCAGTGGCTGACGAACGCCGAGAGTGCTGCTTGTAGCTTTATCGCCTCCGTTGCGTCGGCGCGGAAGTACGTGAAACGCTTCTGACGTTGTTCACGATGCATGGTGCCCCCTACTTTCGCGAATCCAAGTTGTGCAGTGCCATCGGTGGCCTCCGCCCTCACCAACTGCGTCCCGGACCAGTCGGTCAGTGAGCCATGCCGAAGAGTGTGCGGATCTCTACGTTCGAGCCACCAATACCTAGTACAGTCGTCCTCGATGCATCGTCCCCCTCCTACTAGTTCTGTGCCACTCGGGCGAACGTGTAGAACATGCATGCCCCGATATCGCCTACCGCGGACTCAGGGCAGCGGAATGCCGTAACGAAGCCCCCTTCAGGCGACATCACTGCGCCCATCAGATGCACGGCGTCACTGCTGGTGTTGCCCGTCCAGATTCCGTCGCTTCCCGCCCGCATGCTGACCGCGAACGGCTCTCGATCCGAGAACGAGCAAGTAGTGCCGGTACCGCTTGCGTTGCAATTCAGCTCGGCTGGCTCGGCGGCTCCGATTCGGGTTTCCGGGTTGTAGAGATAACGTTCCCCCAGCCAAGCCCCCCGTATGGCGGAAGCGGGTTGCGGTCCGCGTGCCGGGCAGGTGCCAGCGTTGACCGTGCTTTCGGTCACGCGATCGTCCGCCCACAACGCGAATAGCGCCGGCTCGTCGTTGCCCTCCACATCCACCAAGCCCCATCGCTCCTGAGAACCTGGCAACGGCAGGAGAATCTCGAGATTCCGATGACCATCGTCTTCTATCAAGACGATGGTCTCGCCCGCGCGGAAGAGTGCGAGTTCGGCGCCTCCCGGGCCCGTGGCGCGGAATGAGTACTCGTTGTCCTCAACCACGGTCAAACCGACTTCCTGGGCGACACCTCGCGCCCTGGAGCGCGAGAGCGGCTGCTGTACTCCGCATCCCTGCGCGTAGCCAGGGCTGCCGCTCGCGATCCTGCTCCCTTCGTACGCGTGGCCGCCGGCATAGGCGCTGAACTCGTCGAACAGCGGATCCTCGCCGCCGCCATCGCTGCCACCACCACACGCTACGAGCGCCCCCGTCAACGCCAACACGGTTGTCCTCAGCATCACATTCCCCTTCATTGGTCGTTGGCGCCCGCCTCCGCCGGCGGCGACAGCAGCAGCACCAGATCGCGCAGTTCGGCGCGCCGGGCCACATCGTCTTCGATCCGCATGACGCGCAGAAACACGCCGAGGGCCTGCTGGGCGAATCGCTCGATGCCGACTGCCGTGACGGGTACACCGTTCGCTGCGACGAGCGTGCTGACCACCTCGCGATAGAGCTGGTACTCGCTCTCCGTCGGGCCGGCGGGCCAGCGGGCGACGCTGTACTGCGCGCCCTCCTCGGCTGCGCGGTCGCCTTCGGTCAACCACAGCGCTCCGGGGACAACGCGCTTCCCTGTGAGCACGTAGTTCACGTCGACGCCCTTTGTCGCGATCGACTCCAGGTACTCGGAATCCGGCCGCCTGTTGCCGCTCTCGTAGTTGATCTGCGCGCCCTTCTTCACGCCGCCCCAGGAGCCGAAAACCTCCTGCGAGACGCGCAGGCGCTCGCGCTCTTCGCGCAACCGGGAACCGAAAGTGCTCATACGAAGACCTTCTGCGCTTGACAGGAGCGCAACTGCGTACCTACAGTTCGCATATGAGGTTTATCCCATCTCATCTGGTTCGCGAATGAAGCCCGTCGATATACGAATTGCTCTGCTCCGAAAGGGGGTAACGAACGTGCAGGTCGCGAACGACCTCGGCCTATCTCCCAAGACCGTGTCCAACGTCATCCGCGGCCACGGCTACTCAAGCCGGGTAGCAAGGCGCCTCTCCGAGGTGACCGGTATCCCGGTGGCGCGCTTGTTCCCTGGACGTGGCCAGCGGGTGGCCGCGTGACTGTAGGTTCCCACAATAGCCGGAGCCGGTCACGGGTAGGAAGCCGGCACTCGCGGGCCAGTGATCAGCCCGATCTCTTCCAGCAACTGGAAGAGCCGACCCCGCCGCCGCACCTCGATCTCGACATCGGCCCCGAGCTGCTGGGCGCGCTCCACACCGCACTGCGCCAGGCGCGCACCCGCGGGCTGAGCCGCGAGCGGGTGGTGGACGCCATGAACCGGTACCTGCCGGACCTGGCACGCCCCATCACGCTCCGCCAGCTCAACGCCTGGACGGCGGCCTCCAAGGAGTTCTCGGAGTTTCCGGCGCGCTACGTCGCAGCGTTCTGTGTCGCTACCGAGTGCGACCTGCCTATGCGGGTGCTCGCTAGCGCCATCGGCGCCGATCTCTATGACGCGCGCGAGGCCGATGCGCGCCGCCTCGGCGAGTCGCTCATCGAGGCCGCCCGCCTGCGCCGGGAGCAGTCCGATATCCGCCGGAGGCTGGGCGGATGAGCCACCACTCCACCCATCAGGAGACAGCGATGTCCACCAGTGCTGCGCCGCAATCGCGGCGGATGAGCCGCGCCAAGCCGTTGCGCGACTACTACCGTGACTTCTTCGGACTCAATGACCGGCAGGGGCCGGATCGCGCCGCACTCCGGGCGGACTACAAGGCCGCCATTGCCGACCTCAAGGGCAAGTCGCTGAAGCGCGAGGTCGAGAGCATCTGCTTCGAGTGCGTGGGCGGGGATTCGGACCCCGGCCCGAAGCTCCGGGTGCGCGATTGCCGCTGCCGAGATTGCCCGCTGCACCCCGTGCGCCCCTGGCAATCGATCCGCGGCCGAGCGGCGCGCTCCGGCGATCAAATTTAAACGGGCATTAAACGATGAGAGCCGCCATCAACGCCGCTGCGCGCCGCTCCACGGGTCATCGCACCACTCGGGAACCATCGGCCGCGGAAACACCCCCTCAGGGCCAGTCCAGCGTCGCCCGCCTGACGACCGAGCAAGTGGAAGACCACCTCTGCTTCGTACGCGCGATGGCGCGCTTCGAGCTGGATGGCGCCCGCCGCGATGTCGCCGCCGGCCGGCTGGATTGCGCGCGCCGGGCGCTGGCCCGTCTGCGCGTGTACCGCGCTGCGCGATTCCAGGCGCCCGAAACACGGCCGCTGGGCCGCCTTTAACCGCTTCTCCCGTGCCGCGTGATCGACGAGAACATCGACATGACAGATCAACCGCAATCTCTGCCCCGCTACCACCACCCCTACATCTACGAGACGTCGCCCGATCCGGGCGCGCGCCGCTGCCTGGTCGCGTCATTCGCGGTCGGTCGTGACGGCGCGCCGCTGGCGGTGCTCGATCACCTGCCCGGCGAAGGCGCTGAGCTGACGCCCGCCGCGTGCCGCGCGCTTGCTGACGCGCTCGTCCGCATCGCCGATGACGCTGATCGCCTGGCAGCCGCTGGGGTACGCAATGGCTAAGCGGCAGCCTGCAGAAGTACCCGCTACCGCTTCACCGGTCGCACCAAATGCGCATACGTATGCGCATTTGCCCACCGGGCTCCGGCAGTACCTGGAGCAGACGCCTGGCCTGAAGGTGGACCTGGAGGCCGCGCCGGAGGCCTGGACGGTGGTCGACCACGGCCGCCACATGCAAGCGCAGGGCGCCATCGTCACCGGCTACGCCCTCTGCTACCTGAAGAGCGAGCTGCCGCGCGGCGAGTGGCTGGAAGGGCTGGCCGCGCGTCGCATGTCGGCACGCACGGCGCAGCACATGATGGCCGTGTACCGCTTCGCGTGCCGCCTCGCGCAGCTGGAGGCGGTTTCGGCGCTGGCCGAGATCGGGGCGCACAAGATGCTCTCGTTCCAGGACTGGGACGACGAAGAGATCCGCGCGTTGACCGCCGGCGAGGAAGTGCGCGGGCTCACCTACGAGCAGGTGGCCGAGGCCAGCACCCGCGAGCTGCTGAACCACCAGCGCGAGTGGCGAGACGACCACGACCTGCAGCTCCAGGCCGAGCGCGAGCGCGCGGACAAGCTCGGCATCGAGCTCGATACCGCGCAGGCGCGCATCCGGGCGCTGGAGTCGGGCGTCGAGGAGCGCAACGCCCGCAACCCGCTGCCGCCCTGGTACCGCCATCTGCGGAACGACGTGCACCTGTCCACCGAGGCGATGGCACAGCATCTGGCCGAGCTGCAGCAGATCGCCAACGAGTGGGTCTTCGGCGCCAGCCGCACCACGGACGATGAAGAACAGCTGGCACGCATGGCGGCGGGCAGCTGCTTCCACAACCTGGCCGGGGTGGTTGCCGAGGGGCAGGCCGTCCTCAAGCGCCTGGCCGCCGAGTTCGGCGAGAAGATCGCCGCCGACGACGATCTGCTGCTGCTGCGCGCCGACGACGACGAGCTGCAGCACCTGAGCCGCAACCGCGCGCAGATCATCCGCGACATCGAGGCCGACAAGGCCGCGCGCCGGCACCAGCGCGAAACCGAAGAGGCGGCCAAGCCGCGCGGCCGCGGCAGGCCGAAGGGCGCACGCGACAGCAAGCCGCGCCAGCGGCGGGGAGCGTGACGCATGGCGCCGCCGACCGTATTGCCCAGCCGCCTAGCGGATGTCTCCCGCCAGCAGCTGCAGCGCCACGAGCCGACCGCACTGGAGGCGCTGCCGGCGGCGAAGCGCGAGCAGGTGCAGCTGCGCTCGCTGGTCATCGCGCCGGTGGTGGACCTCATGGAGCAGGGCCTCAGCGTTCGCTGCGCCGCGCAGAACGTGATGGCGCGCATCAAGGCGCGATCGGCCGACTCCGCCGTGCTGCGCTCGGTGGCGCTGCTCGATTCGATCAGCGCGCCGACGCTCGAGCGCTGGACCCGCGCTTACCTGGCGAACGGCCCGACCGCCCTGGCCGACCGTCGCCAGGGCCGCACGCGCCGCGAGTACGGCTGGGAGGCGCGCGCCGCCGCGCTATACCGGCAGCCCACGCGCCCGGCGTACGCAACGGTGGCGTATTGGCTGCGCGGTGAGGGCTACGACACGGCCACCGAGTCCCGGGTGCGTCGCTACCTCCAGAGCCTGCCGTCCAACCAGGCAGAGACCGCACCGGCGCGCACCGGTCGCCACTGGTACGACCAGAACGTCCGCCCGCACCACCGGCTGGATCTCGATTCGATCGTCGCCGGCGAGGTCTACCAGGGCGACGGCCACCGCTGTGACGTCTACGTACAGCACCCGCGCACGGGCCGGCACTTCCGGCCGGAGTTGTGGATCTGGCTCGACCGGCGCACCACGAAGGTGGTCGGCTGGTGGCTGTGCGAAGACGAGTCCGCGCAGGCCGTGCAGTGGTCGATATCGGCCGCGATCCGCGCGCACGACCACGTGCCGACCTGGGCGCACGGCGACCCTGGCCCGGGCATCGCGAACCGGGCGATGTCGGACGAGCAGGTCGGCTACTTCGAGCGCCTCGGGATCACGCTGCGCCAGGCGCTGCCCGGCAACGCCAAGGGCAAGGGGCTCGTCGAGGGCTGGTTCAGGTGGTTCGAGGAGCGCGCCGGCAAGCGATTTAGCAGCTTCTGTGGCCATTGCCGCACGGATGACGCGCTCTCGCGCCTTGAGACGAAGGTGCGCCGCGGCGAGATCGAGATCCCGACCTGGCAGCAATACCTGGACGCGGTTCGCGCCTACATCGCCAGCTACAACGCCACGCCGAAGGAGGCGCTCGACGGCCGTACGCCCGACCAGGTGTGGGATGCCGAGCTGCAGCGCAACGAGCTGCACGTGCCCGAGGCCACGCTGCTGCGTCCGCAGCGCCAGGCGACGGTGCGGCGCTGGGAGGTGCGGCTGCTCAATCGCTACTACCGCGCCGCCGAGCTGGCGCAGTACGAGCGGCGCCAAGTGGTAGTTGAGTACGACTTGCACGACGAATCGCGCGTGTGGGTCCGCGACGACCAGCAGCGCCTGGTGTGCACCGCCGAGCTGGTCGGGAAGTCTCGCTGGGCCAGTGATTCCGCAGCCGCCGATGCCCGCGACAAGTCCCGCCGCGGAAAGCTGGCGAGGCTCGCCCGCAAGGCGGAGGAAGTCGAAGGCCGGCACAAGCCGTTGCTGCCCGCCGCCGAAACCCGCCAGCTCGAAGCCGACGACGTCATCCAGTTCCGCCGCGCGGCGGAGCTGGACGCGCAGGAAACCGAGCAGCTCGCCGTCGAGGAATCCCCGGCCGAGCGCTTCGCGCGCGCCATGCGCCTGGAGGCCGCCGAGCAGCTCGACGCCGACGACGCCCGCTGGCTGGAGATCTACCAGACCAGCGCCGAGTACCACTCCCGCCGATCGCTGCAGGAAGCGTTCGGCGGCACCGACGACACCACCCAGGAGGCTGCTGAATGAAATCCAAGATCGTACTGACGAAGAATGTCGCCGCCCTCAACGACGCCGGCGAGGCGCTGCTGCGCCGCTCGCCCGGCATGCCGGGCATGGGCCTGGTACACGGCGAGACCGGCTACGGCAAGACCACCGCGATCACCTGGATCGCCAACCGCTGCAACGCCGTCTACGTGCGTGCGCTGGCGGCGTGGACGCCGGCGTCGATGTTTCGCGCCATCCTGCGCGAGCTGGGGCGGGACTCGCGCGGCAGCTGCGCGGACATGATGGAGGCCATCGTCGAGGCGTTGGCGATGAGCGGCCGGCCGCTGTACCTCGACGAAGCCGACTACATCGTCGATTCGAAGCGCATGACCGAGAGCCTGCGCGACATCCACGATATGTCGACCAGCCCGGTGACCCTGGTCGGGATGGGCGGCATCGACCAGCGGCTCAGCCACCGCAAGCAGCTCACCGGCCGCGTGATGCAGGACGTGAAGTTCGCGCCGCTGGATCTGGAGGACGCCGGCCGCATCGCCAGCGAACTCTCCGAGATCGAGCTGGCGCCGGATCTGCTGGAGCATCTGCACCGCGAGTCTGCCGGCAGCACGCGCCTGGTGTGCGTCGGCCTGGCGCGCATCGAGCAGTCCGCGCGCTCGCGCGGGCTCGGGAAGATCAACCTGCAGGAGTGGGGCAAGCGCCCGCTGTTCACCGGAGAGGCGCCCCAGCAGGGCGCCCAACAGGGCCTGCGCGCCGTCCGCTGATGCCGGGCATTGACGGCATGCGCAAGCGCGCACCGATGGGGGCCGGGATCGCCCGGCAGCGCATGTGGAACAGCATGCGTCGCCTGCGGCAGTTCTCGGTCGCCGAGATCGTGGCCACGGCCGAGGTCAGCACGTCGAACGCCGGCGTCTACACGCGGCGCCTGGCGCGCGAGGGCTACCTGCGCGTCGCGACGCCGAAGCGGGAGGGCGTGGTCGGCGGGCACACCGTCTACGCCCTGGTCCGCGATACCGGGCCGTATGCCCCGCGCATCGCGAAGGACCGCCTGCGCGACCCGAACCTCGAGACCGCCGAGCGCGGACCCGCCGACAAGCCGGTATCGGTGCCGCGTGCTGAATACGAGCGCGCCCTCTGCTGCGTGCGTGCATGTGCCGGCATGGCCGACCCGGAAGCCGAGGTCTCCGACCTCAAGCGCCGCGCCGGGGGTGACGCATGACCGCCTGGCTCGACGAGCTGCAGCGCGCCGCCGCGGCCGACGGCCAGGCCGCCGTCGCCAAGCGCATCGGCTACAGCACGACCGTCGTCTGCCAGGTGCTCAAGGGCACCTACAAGGGCGATCTGCACCGCGTTCAGCGCGCGGTGGAGGGCGCGCTGCTGCACGCCACAGTCGACTGCCCGGTGATCGGCGATCTGCCCCTGCAGCGCTGCATCGAGCACCAGCGCGGCCCGCGCCGCTTCACGAACCCGATGCGTGTGCAGTTGGCGCACGCGTGCCCCACGTGTCCCAACCGGAGATCGTCATGACCGGAAATCCGCAGCGCCCACAGACCCGGTTCCCGTGCAACCGGCACGCCGTCGACCGGCTGCTCGATGCCGCCGACGTCACCCTGCAGCTGGACGAGGCCGGCGCCGGCGTCGTCGGTGCTCACCTCTCGCCGCACGGCGTCACGCTGATCCTGCAGCAGGCGCCCCCGGCGCACCTCGGCCTGTCGGTCTACGACGGCGTGCGCAGCACGCACGACGGCCACGGCCTGCGCTCGCAGTGGGTCGGCCGCGCGTTGCTGCGCGGCGTGATGCTGGAGTGGCGCAGCGCCGCGCCGGTACCGACGCACGCCGTGACCCTCGGGGTGGCGTCATGAGTGCCGCTGCCCACACCTGCGACCATGTGGACGAAATCCCCGCCGGTGAGGAGCGTCCCGCGCGCTACACCGTCTACCTGCAGGACCACGGCCAGGATTTCACCGAGTGGGATCTCGACGATAGAGGCAACGTCGTCGACTGCCGGCCGTTCCAGGCGTGGATCTGGATCCGGTACCGGGTGCTGAACCCGATCGACAACCTGCGCGCCGGCCACACGCTGATGATCGTGCCGCGCGACGAGCCGTTCGCTGACGCCGAGCCGCTGGCCTATCCGGTGGCCGAGGTGCGGGAGGTGCTGTCGTGACCCGCGCCGAGGCCATCAAACGCGTGCAGAAGTGCCTGGCGCTGTCGAATTCCGGCAACGAGCACGAGGCCGCGACCGCGTTGCGCCAGGCGCGCGCACTCATGCGTGCGCACAACATCGGCGAGGCGGAAGTGCAGGCTGCCTACGCCACCGAAGCGCGGGCCGCTTCCGGCTCCGATCCGCGTGGCCACATCGTGCTGCTGGCGCGCACCGTTGCCGATGCATTCGCCTGCGACACGTTCCGCGCTTGCGACGAGCGGGTGTTTGTTGGCGTGGATCCGAAGCCGGAGATCGCCGCCTACGCGTTCAGCGTGCTGGTGCGCAAGCTGGAGCGCGACCGCGCGGCGTTCGTCACCGGCCTCAAGCGCTGCAAGCGCGCGACCAAGATCCGCCGCGGCCGAGTGTTTGCGGAGGGCTGGGTCCGCGCCGTGCGCGCTGAAGTGCGGTCGTTCGCTGGTACCGAAGCGGATCAGAAGCTGATTGCAGCCTACAAGTCGGTTTACCACCCGGTCCTGGTATCGGTTGAGGCGAAGTCGACCAAGATCGCGCACAGGGACGCCGATGCTGCGGTCGCTGGCATCGCGCACGGCAGCCAGGTCCGTCTGCAGAACGCGGTGCGAAGCAGCGATCGGCCCGACGCGATTTCTGGCGGGTCGCGCAGCTGATGCCAATCGCAGCCGCCAACCGCGCACGCTACCCGGCCGACTGGCCGCAGATCCGCGAGCGGATCCTCGCTCGCGCAAACCACTGCTGCGAGCGCTGCGGCGTGCCGAATCACGTCTACCGCCGCGACGACGACACGCTGACCAGCGACCCGCTGCTCGCCGACAGCTGGGAGCTGGTGGACGGCCACCAGGTGGCGCGGATCGTCCTGACGATCGCGCACCTGGATGACCCGGACCCGGCGAACTGCGACGACGACAACCTGGCCGCTCTCTGCCAGCGCTGCCACAACCGCCTCGACGGCCCGATGCGGGCGCAGCACGCGTACATGACGCGGCGCGCCGGGAAGGCGGTCGGCGATCTGTTCGGGGGTGACGCATGAAGCTGGTGTGCCCCAACTGCGGCATGAGCGCGTCGCTGGATGCGTTCACCAGCGATGCCGATGCCCGTGAGGTCGCACAGCTCTGTGCGCGGCTGCCGCACCAGGTGGGCCCGCTCGCGCTGCGCTACCTGGGCCTGTTCCGCCCGCGCCAGCGCGCGCTGGCCTGGTCGCGCGCGCGGAAGCTGCTGACGGAGCTGGTCGAGTTCGTCGAGGCCGGCGGCGTCGAGCGGCACGGCCGGTTCTGGCCGGCGCCGCCGGAGGTATGGGCATCCGCCATGCAGCAGATGCTGGACAACCGCGAAAAGCTCCGGCTACCGCTCAGTGGGCACGGCTACCTGGCGGAGATCGTGACCGGCTCCGCTGACAAAGCGGAGGCCAAGGCCGAGCGCGAGGAGGAGGCCGAGGTCAAGGCCGCCGGCGAGAAGCGCCGCAACCGCATCCGCAACGCCCGCCAGGAGATCGCGGGCGCGCGGGAGCGTGCAGAAAAGCTCCGGATGGCGCCGCCCACCACCGAAGACATTGCCGCCATCTGGCGTAAGTACGGCCTTTCGCCGCAGGAGGACTGACATGCGTGACGACGCGATATCCCAGGACGATGTGCTGTGGGCGCTGCGGCGCCACGTCGGATCCGAGCAGGGCGCCAGCGCGGCTGCCCTTGTCACCGAGATCCGCGGCACGACCACGCCCGGCCACGAGCGCCAGCTCCGGCATCGCATCGAGGAGCTGCGCCGCGCGGGTCAGCACATCTGCGGTCACCCGAGCAGCGGCTACTTCATGGCCGCCGATGAGAGCGAACTGGTCCGCACCTGCGCGTACCTGACCGACCGCGCGATGACGACGCTCATCCAGGTCGCGGCCATGCGCCGCGTGTCCCTCCCGGATCTCCGCGGCCAGCTCCGGCTGCCGGATCCGGATGCCCATCCCCCGAGCAAGCGAGCCGGCGGTCCGCACGAGCCGCCGGCCGGCCAGCAGGCGGTGCCGTGAAAACACCTGCAGCGGGAGCGCTCCACCCCCTGAGGTCTCCTCCTGGGGCGTGATCCCGCCGGCTAGTCCACGTCACGTGCCCTACCAACTCCGTTTATCGAGGCTTCAACGATGGATGCAATGAACCAGATCGAAAGCGCGACGAAGACCTACGCGGACAAGCGCGCGGTGCTGTCCGAGCGCGTGCAGGCGCTGGAGGCGGACTACGCTGCCGCCCGCCGCAGGCACCTGCGCGGCATCAAGCAATCGGTGGCCGCCACCAACGATGCCCGCGACCGCCTGGCCGCGACGCTGGAAGAGCACAGCGACCAGTTCGCCAAGCGCCGCACGCGCGTGCTGCATGGCGTGAAGGTCGGCTTCCAGAAGGCGAAGGGCAAGGTCAGCTGGTCGAGCGTCGGGCAGGTCCTGCAGCTGATCCGCAAGCACCTGCCGGACCGTGCCCCCGACCTCATCCGCACCAAGGAGGAGCCGGTCAAGGAAGCGATCGCCAAGCTGCCGACGGCCGACCTCCGGCGCATCGGTTGCAGCGTCACCGAGACCGGAGACGAGCTGGTGATCCGCCCGACCGACAGCAGCACGGACAAGCTGGTCAACGCGCTGCTGAAGGAAGGCGAGGACGACGGCCAGGAGCGTGCAGCGTGACCGGCGCGAGAGACGGGATGCTGGCGAAGCTGTTCGCTGCGCTGGGCGCGACCTCGAATCGAGGCGCCGACGATGCGGTGATCGCGCACGGCCTCGCTTCTCCGCTGCGCCGAACCCGCCCGATGCTTGGCAGGAAGTCCAGCCGCCCGCGCTGTTGGCACGAACAGCGCGCTGCTCGAATCCTCGCTGGTTCCGCGAAGGTCGGTCAGGACCTTGAAGCCTGGTTCCGGCACCTGGCGTACGGCGACGCCCGCCCGACGACGCCGGATCCCCGCCCGCACGTCCAGGCGCGGCGCCAGGCGCAGATCGACCAGATCATCGCCGGCCGTCGCGAGCGCGACATCGAGCGCCGCGATCGCAACGCCCGCCGGCAGGGGCGCGCGTGATGACGCCGGAGCGCTGGACGTTCGACCGTGCGGAGCTCGAGGAGGCGCTGGGTGCGTACGAGCGTCAGGGCGAGGGGCACCCCAAGGTCCGTGAGGGCATCGCCGTCGCGGTCCGCGCGTTCCTGCGCTCACCCTACGGGCAGTGCCTGCGCGACCGCGGGCCGGTACCGGAGCGGCAGCGATGAGCCGGGCCTGGGTGTTCGACGAGCCGACGCTGGAGCGCGCGCTGGCGACCTACGCGCAGCGCCTGGTTGCCGAGGGCGCGCTGCCGGCGGACGAGGCCGAGCCGTTCGCGCAGTGCGTGGCCGGCTTCCTGCGGTCCGACGAGGCCGCGGCCCTGCGTGTCGCGGAGCTGGAGCGCGAGGCGCCCCGCACCACCGGCAACCCCAACAGCGTGATCCGCTGATCATGGCCGCCCGCGCCCCCGACCGTCGCAAGCAGCTGGCACGGATCCACATCCTGAAGGCCCAGCTCGGAATGGACCGCGATCAGTACGAGGCGGTGCTGTGGACGGTGGCGCGCGCGCACTCGAGCGCGGATCTGGACGCCCACGGCCGGGGCGAGGTGATCCAGCACATGGAGCGCCGCGCGCGCGATCTCGGGATCACGGCGACGAAGAAGCGCAAGGTGCGGGATCGCGTCGGCGACGACCGTGCGCCTATGATCGGCAAGGTGCTCAAGCTGCTCGGGGAGGAGCGTGGCGAAGAGTACGCATTGGGGATGCTGCGCCAGATGTACGGCCACGCCGCGCCGGCCCGTCTGGAATGGGCGAGCCGTGACCAGTTGCGCGCGTTGATCTCCGCGCTGGTGGTAGATGCCCGGCGCCGGGCGAAGCGCGAGGCGCGGAGCTGACGCGATGGCTGGCGCGCCCGCCAAGCAAGAGGAGGCCGATCTGTTGCGCCAGTTCTTGCCGCCGAAGCTGCTCGAGATCGCCGAGGTTGTCGGCAGTTACGAGGCGGCGATCCGCCTGTCCGAGCACTACCCGGGCGTGCGGCTGCACATCCCGCACGGCATGCATGCCAGGCACCCTATCGCCCTCGCAATCGGGCTGGTCGCTGCGGAGCGGCTCAGCAAACGGTATGCCCCGGAGACGATCACGGTGCCGAAGGCTGCCCGGTACGCTCGCGCGCTACGCAATGCGCAGATCATGGCGGAGATGGACCGAGGCGCGAGTGGGCGCGCGGTGGCGCTGCGCTACGGGGTGCACGAGAATCATGTCTATGCCTTGCGAGCCCGCGAGCTGAAGCGGCGGCAGGGGGATCTGTTCGAAAGCAAGGGGGGGCACGATGCGTAACTGGACGATGACCGCTGCGCTGTTGTGCAGCATCTTGGTGGCATGTGGAGAGTCCGAGCCGTGGCACGAGCGGGACAACTCGGTGAAGGCCTACATGGTGATGCAGGGCTACGTCGAGCGGCGTCTTAGGAGCCCGTCGACCGCCGACTTCCCGTTGATCAATAAGGTGCGGGTGGAGCGACTGGAAGAGCACCACTACCGGATCACGGGCTACGTCGACGCGCAGAACGGATTCGGCGCAACGGTGCGCCACGAGTACCGCGGCATGGTGCAGCAAGGCGGCGACGACCTGTGGCGACTCGTGAAGCTGGACTTGTAGGCGGGACTGGACGGCGCGATCTCGCGCCACTACATTCGAGCATGAAGGGCCGGCCACACCGGCCCTTTTTCGTTCCTGCCAAGCACACTTAGCATCGGATTCGCTGCGCTGGCTGGGCACGATGCGGGGCATGGATAGCAGCATCCGAGCCTCCCGATGCGCCTGAGCCGAAACTTCGCCCTGGAGGAGTTCGAGCGCTCGCAGACGGCCGCCCGGAGAGGTGTGAACAATGCCGTCCCCGGTGACTTGCTGCCGAACCTGCAACGGCTCGTCGACCAGGTGCTGCAGCCGCTGCGCGACGAGTTCGGCCCGGTGCAGATCACCAGCGGCTACCGCTGCCCGGCGCTGAACCGCTACGTCGGCGGCAGCCCGCGCTCGCAGCACATGCAGGCACTCGCGGCGGACCTGGTCATCGTCGACCACGAGCCCGTCGAGATCTGCGAGTGGATCGCGGGCAGCTCGCTGCCCTTCGACCAGCTGATCCACGAGTTCGGCCGCTGGACGCACGTCAGCGTCGCGGCCGCGGGCGACGTGCCACGCCGCCAGCTCCTGACCATCGACCGGCACGGCACGCGCGCCGGTCTTCACGCAGCGCGGCTGTAGCCGCAGGAGTGCGCATGTCGGACGAAACGAAGCAGGACGTGCACGACGACGATGAATCGCTCGCCGATATCGTGCGGCAGACCGGCACCCTGGTGGACGAGCTGGTCGGGACCATCGTCGAGGGTCCCGGCATCGACCACGAGCGGGCCACGCGGGCGCGCGGGGTGCTGCGGAGCGGCTTCCGCACGCTGGCGGAGGCAGTCAGCGAGCAATGACCTGGCGCGCCTTCATCTCCGAGTACGGCCGGTTCTCCGCAACGAAGACCGTCTGGACGGCGTTCGCGATCGTGTTTCTTGTGCAGCTGACGTTCCAGGGCATCACGATCACGACCGAGTGGTTCACCTGGGCGGTGACGTTCTCCGGAACCGACTGCGCCGCCGTGCTCGGCGCGCAGGGCGCGATCTACGCATGGCGGCGTGGCAGCGAGTGCAAGCACGGCCGGCCGGACGATCCGGAGCGCACCGGTGCTGCGTAAGGTCTGGACGTTCCTGCGCGGGCTGCCGGCCATGATCGCTGCCGGCGGAGTGATCGTGGTCGGCGTGCTGCTCTACCTGCGCGTGCGCATGCTCCGGAGCAGCGCGCGCCGGAGCGCCTTCGAGCAGATGTACAACGAGGTGTCTGGCCGGGAGCTCACCGCACGCGTACACCAGCAGGACGCGCGCGACGCCAAGAAGCAAGCCGACCGCGTCGCGGGCGAGCTGGCCAAGCGGCAGAAGGCGTTGTCCGACCGCGGCCACCGGAATGCGGCGCAGGTGCTGGAGCGGCTGAATCGTCATGCGAAATAGCCTCGCCATCATCCTCGTGCTGCAGCTGAGCGCGTGCGCGAGCACGCCACCGGCGCCCGAGCGCGAGCCGGTGTCGATCGGCGAGCTGATCGAGATCCCCGCGCCGCCGCGCGCCGCGCTGGAGACGGTCGACGGCTCCGAGCGAGCGTGCTACGCGCTGCCGGAGGCCGAGCGATTGGCGGATACGCTGGAAGCCGCATTCGCGCTGGCCGAGCAGGCGGAGCATGTCCGCGACGCGGCGATCGCGCTGGATGCGGAGGCGTCGGAGCAGGCTGCTGCCGTAACGGCGTGCCGACAGGCCGCCGCCGAGCGCGCGGCCGACGATGCCGCCGAGATCTGGGTGTGGCGGTTGGTCTCGGGTGTGCTCGGCATGGCCCTGCTGGGGGTCGCGCTGTGAACGTCGATTGGGATCTGGCGCGGTTCGCGTGGGGGGTCGGCGTGACGATCGTCACCGCTGCCGCGACGGCGATTTTGAGCGTCTGGGCCTGGGTGCGGAAGCGCCATGCAACGAGCAGCAGCGAGATCGAGCGCGTGGAGTACGAGGCCAGGGAGCGCGACCAGGCGCGGAAAGCGGATCACGAGCTGCACGAGCGCCGAATCCTGCTGCTGGAGCAGCAGCTGCGGTTCGCCCCGACTGCTGATGACCTGAAGCAGCTGCGTGAAACCATGAGCGAGCTGAGCGGCCAGCTGCGGCACCAGGAGGCGCTCACCGGCCAGATCAACCAGACCGTCAACCGGATCAATCAGTACCTGCTCGAGCGAGGCGACAAGAGGTGAGCTACTCCGCATTCATTGTCGAGCACGCCCGGCTCTGCGTCCTGCGCACGCTGACCGAGTCGGCTGGCTACCAGAGCAACAGCTCGATCCTGCGCGATCAGCTCCAGGCGTACGCGCTGAAGTTGTCACGAGACCAGCTCGACAGCGTGCTGGCATGGCTGGAGGAGCAGGGCCTGGTGAAGCTGGAGCCGATGGGCTCGGTGAAGGTGGTGGTGATCACCAGCCGCGGCCATGATGTGGCTGAAGGGACGGCCATCGTGCCCGGGGTCCGACGCCCGAGCCCGGGTGAGTAGTGTGGGACGCCGGTCCAGCATCGATCAGTTGCCCGAGCCGATCCGCGTCGCTGTCGATGAGGAGCTGGCGCAGGGCAAGCTGAGCCTCGACCAGATCCTGACCAAGCTCGACAAAGAGTTCGGCGACGAGGCCGAGCTACCGTCGCGCGCGGCGCTGGGCCGCCGCAAGAAGCGCCTCGACAAGATCGTGGCGAAGCACCGCCAGACGAACGAGATCATGAAGGTGTTCGTCAAGGAGTTCGGTGCGGGCAACAGCCAGATGAGCCGCGGCATCATCGAGATGCTGCGCATGTCCGTGCACGAGGTCGCCGAGCAGATCAGCGCCAATGCGGAGCCGGATGTGGGTGCGTTGAGCGCGCTGGCGCTGGCGATGAAGCGACTGGCCAGCGCGGAGGAGGTCACGGTCAAGGTCGAAGAGCGCCTCCGCGAGCAGCTGCTGGAGAAGCTCGACGAAGGCCATGCCGCGAAGCAGGGGCCGCGCAAGCTGGATAAGCCAACGCTGGACTACGCACGGAGCGTCATCCGGGGCGAGGCATGAGCGAGCCGATCATCCGGCTGCACGATCGCCAGAAGGCGTGGGTGGACGATCACTCGCGCTTCAAGGCCGGGATGATGGCGCGCCAGACCGGCAAGACCTGGGGATCGACACTGGAGATTGTCGACGACTGTCTCGATGCCGAGGTCAATGGCGGCAAGCGTCGCTGGGTGATCCTGTCGCGCGGCGAGCGCCAGGCGCGCGAGGCTATGGAGGAAGGCATCAAGGCGCACTTCCAGCTCTACGGCGCGACGTTCGATGCGCTTGAGGTGCAGTGGGACGGCTGCGAGGACAAGGCGCTGGAGGTGAAGCTGCCGAACGGGTCGCGCATCACCGGGCTGCCGAGCAATCCCGATACCGCGCGTGGCTTCACGGCGAACGTGCTCCTCGACGAGTTCGCGTTCCACGCCGACAGCCGGAAGATCTGGGGCGCACTGTTCCCGGTCATCTCGCGCAAGGATTTGTTGTTGCGCGTGATCAGCACGCCCAACGGCAAGAGCAACAAGTTCTACGAGCTGCTCACTCAGGGCGGCGTGGAGGATGAGTTGCGCGCGACCGGCCATGCGACCGCCGGGCGCTGGAGCTTGCACCTGTGCAATATCCACGACGCCATCGCGGGTGGTCTCGATCGCGATGCCGATGACCTGAGGGAGGGCCTGGGCGACGACGATCTATGGCGCCAGGAGTACCTGCTGGAATGGCTGGACGAGGCCAGCGCCTGGCTCGACTACGACCTGATCAACGCGGTGGAGCACGACAAGGCCGGCGATCCGGATCACTACACCGGCGGCCCGTGCTACGTCGGCAACGATATCGGCCGCCGCAAGGATCTGTGGGTGGTCTGGGTCGACGAGCTGATCGGCGATGTGTTCTGGACGCGCGAGGTGATCGCGAAGCAGCGCATCAGCTTTCGCGAGCAGGATCAGCTCCTCGACGAGGTGATGCGCCGGTACCGGGTGATGCGCCTGTGCATGGACCAGACCGGCATGGGCGAGAAGCCGGTGGAGGATGCACAGCGGCGCTACGGCGAGTACGTGGTCGAGGGGGTGCAGTTCACCGGCCCGAACAAGCTGATGCTGGCCACCAACGGCAAGCAGGTGTTCGAGGACCGCAAGACGCGGATCCCGCTGGGCGACCAGCTGATCCGCGCGGATCTGCACAGCCTGCGCAAGCTGGTGACGCCGACCGGCGCGCCGCGCTTCGACGCCGACGGCGACACCGATGGCCACGCCGACCGCGCATGGGCGAAGTTCTTGGCGCTGTATGCGGGCAGCTCGCCCTACCAGCCGTTTCGCTATGAGCCCGTGCGCGTCGGCCGGCGGCGCGAGGACGACGACGAAGACGACGATCGCATTGCGACCACGGCCGGCTTCAACCGCTATCGAGGGGTGATCTGATGGGACGCATTGTCGGACCGGACGGCGAGCCGCTGGATCTCGACGTCCTCGAGGAGGAGATCGCCGGTCCGAGCCTGACCGGCATTCGCCAGGTGTGGACGGAGAGCGCGGCCAGCGGACTGACGCCGTCGCAGCTGGTAACCCTGCTGGAGGCTGCCGCCGATGGGCGCTCGCACGACTATCTGACGCTCGCCGATGACATGGAGGAGCGCGACCAGCACTACTACTCGGTGTTGGGCACGCGCAAGCTGGCTATCGAAAGCCTGGACGTGACGGTGGAGGCAGCGACGGACGACGCGGCCGAGCAGCGGCACGCCGACCTGGTGCGCGCAGTGGTGCGCGATGACGCGTTCGACGTGATGCTCTCCGAGCAGCTCGATGCCCTGGGCAAGGGCTACGCTGTCAACGAGATCGTCTGGGACCGCAGCGGCCGGGAGTGGGTACCGGAGCGCTACGAGTTCCGGGACCCGCGGTGGTTCACGTGGGACCGCGACACGCGGCGCCAGATCCGGCTGCTGCACGAGGATGACCCGACCTTCGGGGTGCCGCTGAAGCCGTACAAGTTCGTGGTGCACCAGCCGCGCCTGCGCACGGCGCTGCCGGTGAAGAGCGGGCTGGCGCGCATCGTCGCGTTCGCGTGGATCTGCAAGGCCTACGCGCTGAAGGACTGGTTGGCGTTTGCGGAGGTGTTCGGCATGCCGCTCCGCCTGGGCAAGTACGGTCCGAACGCGAAGCGCGAGGATATCGCTGCGCTGCGCCGCGCGGTGGCGAACCTGGGCACGGACGCTGCCGCCGTGATGCCGGAGAGCATGAAGATCGAGTTCGAGCAGGTCGGCAACGTCACCGGCGGCGCGGAGCTGTTCGAGCGCCTGTGCACGTACCTGGACAAGCAGATCAGCAAGGCAGTGCTGGGCCAGACGATGACCACCGACGACGGATCGTCGATGGCGCAGGCGAAGGTGCACAACGAGGTCCGCATCGACCTGCTGACGGCCGACGCGAAGCAGCTGTCAGCCACGCTGACGCGCGACCTGGTGCGACCGCTGATCGACCTGAACTTCGGTCCGCAGAAGGCCTATCCGCGGATCCGGATCCAGGTACCGGAGCAGGAGGACGTGCCAAAGCTGGTCGACGCCGTCACGCGGCTGGTGCCGTTCGGGTTGAAAGTGGGCATGTCGACGATCCGCGACAAGATCGGGCTGCCCGATCCGGACGACGACGAGGAGCTGCTGACGCCGCCGGCGAAGGCGCCGGCGCCGGAACCCGCGCCGCCGCTCAGCCGCGCCCGCAATGCCGAGGAGCGGCAGCGCATCGCGGATCCCTCGCCGGTACCGGCGCTCGCCGACCAGCTGGGGTCGGAGGCCGCGGCGCCGATGCGCGAGTGGATCGAGGATGTGCGGGATCTGGTGGACCAGGCGAGCAGCCTGGAGGAGTTGCGCGACCTGGTGCTGGAAGCCTACGGCGACCTGCCGACACAGCAGCTCGGCGAGCTGATGGCCGCTGCCTTCGCCGCGGCCGGAGCGCACGGCCGCGAGGCGGTCATCGAAGAATCGGAGCAGATCGACGATGGCGGGTGAGGACGTCGGCCTCCCCTTCGCTGAGCAGATTCAGGCGATCCGCGAGCGCACCGGCAACCTGGTGCCGACAGAGCGCTGGACCGACCTCATGCGCAACAGTCACGACCGCGCATTCGCGGTCGCTGGCGCAGCGAAAGCCGATCTGCTGGCCGACTTCGCGGCGTCGATCGACGAAGCGGTGGCGGAGGGTCGGTCGCTCGACTGGTTCCGGCAGCAGTTCGACGAGATCGTCGGCCGGCACGGTTGGGCCTACACGGGCGAGCGCAACTGGCGCACGCGCGTGATCTACGGCACCAACATGCGCACCAGCTATGCGGCCGGGCGCCTGGCGCAGCTGCGTGATCCGGAGCTGCAGGAAGTGGCGCCGTACTGGATGTATCGGCACGGCGGCAGCGCGGAACCGCGACCGCATCACGTGGCGCTCGATCGCCAGGTGCTGCCGGCGGACGATCCGTGGTGGCAGACCCATTACCCGCCGAATGGCTGGGGCTGCTCCTGCTACGTGGTCGCGGTGTCGGAAGCCCAGGCGCGCCGCATGGGCGGTCGGTTCGACGAGCCCGGTGAGGATCCGGATCCGCAGGGCACCATCGATCCGGGCTGGGACTACATGCCCGGCGAGACGGTCGCAGCCGATATCCGCGCGGCAGTGGCGGAGAAGATGTCCGGACGTCCGTACGACATCGCGGCGCCGCTGCTGGCGGCGATGAACCGCGAGGCCGCAGAGACCGGTCGCTTCCGGCGGTGGCGGGAGAGGCCGGATGGCGGTTGGCCGCTCGCGCGGATCCCCGACGAGGATGCGGACGCGATCTCGTCCCGGGAACGTGTGGCGATGCTCACATCCCCGACCATCCGACGCCAGGATCGCGATCGCCCTGAACTGCGCGATACCGACTACGCCGACACACAGAGCGTGATCGACCGTGCCACACACCGGCTGCGCGTCAGCGAGCGGAGCATCCTGTACGGGCGCCTGCTTGGCGGCGAGGCTGATTCGGGCGCGCACATTCTCGTTGCGCAGACGAATGCAACGGGGCGCGGTTTGGCGCTGACCTCGCTCCAGCGCCTATCGCTCGACGATGCACGGGCTGACGAGAACGTGATGCGGCTGCTCGAGGAGGGTGGACTGTGAGAGTCGATCTGCAGCTCGAAGATCGTCGCGCCCAGGAGTTCCTCGCGCGCATCCAGAACGATGCCGGGAACCCAGCGCCCGCGCTGAAGCAGATCAGCGAGCTGGTCGTCGACTCGACAAAGCAGCGGTTCCAGACGTCGCGCGCCCCGGACGGGTCTCAGTGGGAGCCGAACCGGCCGTCGACGCTATTCGCGCACCTCGGGCGATTCGGCGGCAGCTACCGGCGCGACGGCGGCCTCAGCGCGCGCGGCTCGCGGCGCATGGCGGGCAAGAAGCCCCTCATCGGTGAGAGCCGCGCGCTCTCGACGACGATCAACTACCGCGTCGCGGGCAACGTCGCCGAGATCGGTAGCCCGATGGAGTACGCACCAGTCCATCAGTTTGGCGCACGCAAGGGGGAGTTCGGTAGCACCAGGCGCGGCGCGCCAATCCCGTGGGGCGACATCCCGGCACGCCCGTTCCTCGGAATCAGCGAGTCCGACAGCGCGATGATCCGCGACGTGCTCCTGGACTTCCTGGGCAGCTAGCACCCGCCGTTCGAGCCGCGTTTACTGGCAGTTCGACGAGCAATTTTTCCAGCGTTGAACCCTAAAAATGCCGGCAATTGTTGCAACTCAAGTGTCGCAACCACCTCACCGGCCCGCGCGCCCCGATCCGGCCGGAAACCCGCGCCACGTCTCGATTCTTCCCCCTATATCTCGCTAAATCCCGCCACCTTGGTCTGTATCAACCTAAACGTCGGGATGCACAGTAAACGATAAGGCCGTCGAAATAGCGCGCAATCGCTGTACCTGGCGCATGTCCCACAATCGGTTTACCGAGAAGGCCAGAAATTTTTGCTGAAGGCTCAGCGCTTGCGGCTAGATCCGCATAGAGCACCACGAAAACAATTCCTATATGCAGTCCTTCGCGCCGGTACACGACTGAGACGCGTCCGCGCCCCGGCCCGTCGATGGCTGGGGAGTAACGCGTGTCGCAGCTAACGAGCAGGGCTGGCGGAAGCGCTGCTATAGTGTAGAGGTGCGCAATTCTTTTCTGCCCACCATGGCGATGCTCGTCGCGCTCAGCGTATTGCTGAGCGGGGTGGCGTGGTCTGCGCATCTTGATCTGCCGGTTGATCACGACAGCACGGTTGCCGAGACGCACGCGCACGCAGAGGGCGGGAAACTCGTCTCGGGCTGTGATCATTGCTGTCACGCCTCGGCCCATCTAGTGGCACTGACGAGCAATATCCCGCTCTTCGTTTCCGTGCCCGCCGGGGACTATCACGCAACAGTCCCCGCCGGGATACGGCCGCCGGCGCTCGAACCGCCCTTCACACCGCCCATCGCCTGAGCCTTATTCGCCCGTAACGCGTCGCGCCAAGCGCGGCGCGACCGCTTTTCGCGATGAGGACACACGATGGCATTCCGATTGATGCGCCTTGCCGGCCTGTTGCTGGCCGGCGCGCCCTGCTGGGCGGCTGCGGCACAGCCGCCGTCACCGCTTGATTTGAACCAGGCCCTGGACTGGGCCGAGCGCAACAACCCCACACTGATTGCCGCGCGCATCGGGCTGCGCCAGCGCGAGGGTGCGCTGGTCCACGCCGAGCGGGCGGTGCCCGCCAATCCCCAACTCGGGCTCGAAGCTGCCGATCGCGATCCACCGGACGGATCGGCCAGTACCGATATCGGCATCCGCCTGAGCCAGGAATTCTGGATCGCCGGGCAGAGCGGGCTGCGCCAGCGCGCCGCGCAGGCGCGACTGAGCGCCGATGAAGCCGACTTGCGATTTCTGCAGGTTGCCATGCGTTCGCGCGTGCGCGCCGCCTTTCTCGATGCGCTCGTGGCGGAGCGCGCCGTGGCCACCGCGCGGGAGGTGGTGGCCGTCAACCGCGACCTTGCCGACTACGCGCAGCGCCGTCTCGATGCGGGTCAGGGCACGCGCATGGAGGCCAATGTCGCCCGCATTGGTGCGGGGCGCGCCAGGGCGCTGCTTGCGCGCGCGCAGTCGGAACGGGCGCAGGCCCGTATCCGGCTGCGCGAGCTGCTGGCGCTGGCACCGGATGCACCGCTGCAGCTCGAAGGCCGGCTGAGGCCCACGGCGCCCGAAATGCCGGACAAGCAGGTCCTGATCGAGCGCGCGGTCGCCCAGCGCGACGACCTCGCGGCTGCCGCATCGCGCGTGGCGGCGGCGCGCGAGGAGCTTCAGCTCGCTCGCCGCCAGGTCATCCCCAATCTCACGGTCTTCGGCTTCTACCAAGAAGAGGAAGGGGCGCGCATTGCCGGTGGCGGCGTCTCCCTGCCACTTCCGGTGCTTCACCGCTACGGCGGGGAGCGCCAGCAAGCCGTCGCCGGCCTGGATGCGGCGCGCCTCGACCGCGAAACCCTGGAGCGCGAGGTCCGGCTGCAAGTGTTGTCCGCGCTCAGTGGTATGCAGGCCGCGAGACAGCGGGTGCAGGCCATGAGCGAAGAGGTGGTGGCCGCTGCGCGCGAGAACTTCGCCTTGACTCAGCGCGCCTTCCAGGCCGGAGAGCTGGGCGCGCCGGCGCTGACCACAGCGCAGGACACCCTGATCAATACGCGGCGCGACCATCTCGACGCCCTGCGCGAGCTGGTTGCCACCGGCACCGAACTGGAGCGCGCAACCGGGGGCCTGATCGCCCTCGGTAACGCGCCAGCCAACGAATAGAGGAATACCGAATGCGTACACGACATAACGCCGCGCTGCTGCTGGTGGCCGGCGCATTGATGGCTACCGCTGCCTGCGGTGGCAGTACCGATAGCGCCGAGAGCGCCCCTGCCGGAAACAATACGCATGCCGGCCACGAAGACAAGGCGCACGGCGCAGAGGATAAGCACCAGAGTGGCGGACACGAAGCCGGAGGCAGCGAGGCGGGGCGCCCGCAGGCGTCCGGACACGGCGAGGCCGAGCATGGCGAAGAGGCAACGGAAGGCCACGGCGAAGCCGGACATGACGAAGGTGGAGAGCAAGGCCGTGCGAGTCACACCCAGGAAGAGCGCGCAATACATCTGGAGCCGGCCCAGCGTAATCAGTTGTCGCTGAGCATTGCGCCAGCCGAGGCCGGCACGGCGACCGACAGTGTGCAGGCGCCAGCGACAGTGGCTTTCGACGCGGATCGCATTGCCCGCGTCGGGCCGCGGCTGGAGGCCAAGGTGCTGAAGGTGACCCGGGATCTCGGTGAAAGCGTCAGCGCCGGCGAGACAGTTGCCATTCTGGACAGTGTCGCCCTGGGACGCGCCAAGGCGGCGTATCTGACTGCCCGCGCGAAGCTCTCGGCCGAGCGCGCGAACTATCAGCGGCACGAGAAGCTGGCCGAGCAGCAGATCATCAGTCAGGAGAAGCTGCTGAGCTCGCGTGCGACCTACCTGCAGGCGCAGGCCGAGCGCGACGCCGCGCGCGCCGAGCTGCGCCTCTACGGCCTCAGCGAGGCCGCTATCGCGGGCATTGCCGCCGGCGGTGACGCGCCGCTGTCGCGTTACCCACTGACTGCTCCCATCGCCGGCACGATTCAGCAGCGCGATCTGGTCCCGGGGCAGACCCTGTCCGCGCAGGACACCCCCATCCACATCGTCAATACCGAGCGCATGTGGGTGATGATCGAGGCCGACGAGCAGGACTTGCCTCGTCTGGCACCGGGCCAGCCCGTGACGCTGTCGCTGCGCGCCCTGCCGGGACGCCCCTTCGAGGGCGTCACGGACTGGGTGTCGCGGGAGCTGGACGAGGCTGCGCGCACGGTGCGAGTGCGCGCCGAGGTGACCAATCCGGACGGTGCATTGCGCGCTGGCATGTTCGGCACCGCCCGCATCGCCACCGGCGACAGCGCGCGTTATGCACTGGTACCCGTGGATGCCGTGCAGACGATCGACGGTGAGCAGTTCGTCTTCGTGCCCGGGGATGAGGAAGGTGCGTTTCGCGCCGCCCCGGTCGTCACCGGCGCCGAAGGCAACGGTCGCATCGAGATTCGCGAGGGACTGTCCCCCGGCGATCGCGTCGTCACGATTGGCGCCTTCGACCTCAAATCCGCGCTCACTGCCAGTGGCCGCAGTGCCGCGCACAGCCACTAGCGCGAGGCGGACATCATGATCAACGCAATCCTGCGACTTGCGCTCGAGAATCGGGTGCTGGTCGTCGTCGCGGTCATCGGGCTGGCGATCGGCGGCTACTTCTCCTTCCAGCGGCTGGCGGTGGATGCCTTCCCGGATGCCACGCCGACCATGGTGCAGATATTCACTTCCAGCGAGGGGCTGTCCCCCGAGGATGTGGAGACGCTGATCTCCTATCCCATCGAGATCAGCATGTACGGACTGCCGAATCTGGCGAAGGTGCAGTCGACATCGATCTTCGGGCTGTCGCGCGTCGACGTCTACTTCGAGGACGGCACCGACATCTATTTCGCCCGGCGTCTGGTCAACGAACGACTGGCGGAGGCCCGGCGAGAGATTCCGCCGGGCTTGGGCGAGCCGCAGCTCGGCCCGATCACCACCGGGCTTGGCCGCATCCTGATGTACACGATGGAAGGCGAGGGCTTCTCGCTGATGGAGAAGCGCACCTTCCAGGACTGGATCGTCAAGCCGCAGCTGCGCACCGTGCCCGGTGTGACCGGCGTGCTCTCCATCGGCGGTTTCGAGAAGCAGTACCAGGTCCGGCTCGATCAGAACGCGCTGCTGGCGCGTGACCTGACCGTCGCCGATGTCCGCCGCGCGCTCGCCGCCAACAACCGCAATGTGGGCGCCTCCTTCATCAATCGCGGCGGCGAGGAATACATCATCCGCGGTTACGGCTGGGTGGATTCCGGCGAGGCTGGGCTCGACGACATCCGCGACATCATCGTCGCCGAGCAGGGTGGCAACCCCGTCACGGTCGGCGATGTGGCAAAGGTCGCCCATGGCGCCGCCATACGCCGTGGTGCGCAGATCGCCAATGGCGAGGAGTCGGCCGGCGGCTATGTCTTCAAGCTGATCGGCACCAATACCCAGCAGGTGCTGGTCGACGTCGAGAAGAAGATCGCCGACATCAACCAGTCCCTGCCGGACGGGCTGCGCATCAAGCCCTTCTACTCGCAGGCCGAGCTCACCAGCAAGGCAATCGGCACGGTGCAGTCGGCGCTGCTGCTGGGGGCGGTGCTGGTGCTGTTCTTCCTCTACCTCTTTCTCGGCAACTTCCGCTCTACCCTGATCGTCGTGGCCAGCGTGCCGCTGTCCGTGCTGGCGGCCTTCATCGCCATGTACTTCGTGGGGCTTTCCGCGAACCTGATGAGCCTGGGCGGGCTGGCGATTGCCATCGGCATGATGGTGGACGGCTCGGTCGTCATGCTGGAGAACGTGCTGCGCAATCTGGAGGCGCGACAGGGGGGCAAGGACGTTCCGTTGCTGCGCATCGTCGGCGAAGCTGGGCGGGAGGTCGCGAGGCCGATCGTTTTCGCCACCGGCATCATCATCATTGTCTTCCTGCCGCTGTTCACCCTGCAGGGCGTCGAGGGCAAGCTGTTCACGCCCATGGCTTACACCATCAGTTTCGGGCTGCTGGGCGCCTTGCTGCTGGCGCTGACGCTGGTTCCGGTGATGGTCACACTGCTGTTCCGCAAGGGTGCCGCCCAGGCCGAACCGAGGCTGGTGCACTGGCTGAAGGCCGGCTATCGACCGTTGCGGGATGGCGCGATGCGTTGGCCGGCGGCTGTGCTTGGCGGGGCGGTATTGCTCTTCGCGGGCAGCCTGCTGCTGTTTCCGCTGCTGGGCTCGGAGTTCGTGCCGACGCTGCGCGAAGGCACCTTCCAGGTGCGCTCGACCCTGCCGCCGGGCGCGAGCCTCGATTCGGCCATACAGTACGGCAAGCGCATCCAGTCGGTGCTGCGCGAGTTTCCGGAAGTCACCGGCACCTACTCGCGCGTCGGGCGTGCCGAGGTGGGCGGCGATCCCGAGCCAGTCAATGTCGTGGCCACGGTGATTACGCTCAAGCCACTGGGCGCATGGAAAAGCGGCCGCAACTACGAGCAATTGCAGTCGGCCATGGCCGAGCGCGTCTCGGAACGCATCCCGGGGCTCGCCAACAACTTCTCGCAGCCCATTCAGCTGCGTACCGATGAGCTGCTCTCCGGCGTGCAGGCGCAACTCGTGGCCAGCATCTTCGGCGAGGATCTGGACGAGCTGGCTTCCGTCGGTCGCAAGGTCGAGGCACTGGCTCGGGAGGTGCCCGGCGCTACCGACGTACGGATGCAGCAGCAGTCCGGCAAGCGCCAGATCGTGGTCAAGCCGGATCGCGATGCGCTGGCGCGCTACGGCATCAGCGTCGACGAGGTGCTGAGTACGCTCTCGGTTGGCGTGGGTGGGGACGCCGTGGGGCAGGTTTTCGACGGCGTGCGGCGCTTCGACATTTTCCTGCGCCTGCAGGAGAGCCAGCGCAAGGGCCTCGAAGAGATACGGCGCCTGCAGTTGCGAACGTCGGACGGTGCGCTCATGCCGCTGAGCCGGGTCGCGGACATCTCGCTCTACACCGGGCCGAAGAAAATCTCCCGCTCCAACGCCAGCCGGCGCATCTACGTGCAGATGAATGTCCGCGGCCGCGACATGGGCAGCGTGGTCGAGGATTTGCGCCGACGCATCGAGTCGGAGATCGACATGCCGCCGGGCTACTTCGTCGAATTCGGCGGCCAGTTCGAGAATCAGGAGCGCGCGATGCAGCGACTCTATCTCGTCGTGCCCGTCACGCTGGGTCTGATCTTCCTGCTGCTCTATTCGGCCTTCTCGTCGCTGCGCTATGCGGCGCTGATCTTCCTCAATGTGCCCTTCGCGGTCACCGGCGGCATCGTGACGCTGTGGCTGACGGGGCTCTACGTCTCGGTGCCGGCCGCCGTCGGCTTCATCGCCGTTTTCGGCGTGGCGGTGCTCAACGGCGTGGTGCTCGTCTCCTACATCAATCAGCTGCGCGAACAGGGCATGGGCATCACCGAGGCCGTGCGCACCGGCGCCGAGCACAGGCTGCGACCGGTGCTGATGACGGCCGTGACCTCGATCTTCGGTCTCGTGCCGCTGCTGCTGGCAGACGGCATCGGCGCCAATGTCCAGCGACCGCTGGCGGCGGTCGTGGTCGGAGGGCTTATCACTTCAACACTGCTCACGCTGCTGGTGCTGCCGGCGGTCTACCGCTGGTTCGCTGAGCCCCGGCGCGAAGTGCAGCTCTGACAAAGGAGACGGTCATGAAGGAAATCAAGGCATATGTGCGCGAGAACATGCGTGATGCCGTAATGGATGCCCTCGCGGCGATCCCGGGGTTGCCCGGGATCGCCGTCGTGCATCTGCGGGAATACGGCCACGCGGCCGATGACGGCGGTCTCGCCAAGGCAGAGATGGCCAAGCTTGAGCTGGATGTTCCGGATGCGCTTGCCGAGCCAGTGGTGGATACGATCCTTCGCCATGCGCGTACCGGCGACGGACATGCCGGTGACGGCAAGATTTTCGTCTCCAACCTGGGCGAGGCGGTGCGCATTTCGGATGGTGCGCGTGGCGAGGCAGCGGTGACGCGACGATAATCGGCGTGGCGGCATGCGGAGCGCGTAGGCCAAGGCGGATCCTGACTTATGCCAGGTACAGCGCCGGCATCTGCGTTTCGATCCCTTTCGGGGGCCGTGTCGTTGGCAGTGGCTTGAAGCAGCCGGCGAGATCCGGATCGGTGCTTTCGGTTTCCCGGTAGACGTCGTCCGTGATGACGATTCCTCCCGGCGGTGCCTGGGTCTGGCTGCGCGCCGCGATATTGACGCAGAGGCCGAGGAAGGAAAGGCCTTGTCGATGCGCGCCTCCGATGCGGCCGATCAATAGCGGCCCGGAAGCGACTGAGATGCGCGCCTCGGGGAGCTCGGGTTCGTCGAGCCGAGCAAGGGCGAGGCGCTCTCGCAGCGCGAATGCCGCGGGTACCGCCTCGCCGGCGCCGGCGAAATAGAGCAGCGCGCCGTCGCCCGCGAAGTCGTGTACGTCGCCGCAATGGTGCAGGGCTATCTCGGTCACGGCGGCCATGAACGTCTGTACCAGGGACAAGGCGCGCTCCGCGGATGTATTCATGATCAGCCGGGTTGAGTCCACCATGTCGATGAACAACACGGCCATTTCGCGCCGCACTGGTAGCGTGACGCCCGCCAGAAGCGTCTGTTCCGCAACCAGCGGGACGAGTGCGCTGTGCGCGTCCAGACCGCCGTGGCTGCCTGGGCCGGGCAGGTCCTGCCACGCCAGCGCTGCACCAGCCGAGAGATCGACCGCCTGCGTTTCGTAGCCGGCGCGTCGCCACTCGGGCAGCCCTCCGGCGAGGACGCCCACCGATTCGTAGCCCGCTTCCACCAGCCATTGCGCTACGCGCAGGCTGGAGGCCTCCCCGCTGCACAGGCAGTAGGTGACGACTGGGCGCATCCGCTCTGCGTCCGGAATACGGATCGGTTCAGCATCGAGAAGCAGCGGTATGCCGCCTGGCAAGCGCAACGGGACGTGAGCGAAGGCCGCTCGGCGGCGTATATCCAACAACAGTGGGGGCTGTTGCGTTTGCAACTGCGCCTGCAGCGCATCCGATGTCAGACGAGCAATGGGGTGCGGCATCACCAGTCGCCTCTAAGGATTAAGGGTTTCGCATTATTGTACAAACATATATTCACATGTTCACATGTATGCGGGAGCTCAATACCTGAAACTTTGGATTGAATAGGAGGTGGAAAAATGATCTTGTGGTTGTTGGCTTTGGGAGCGGGCGCGTTGCTTGGGGGCTACGCGATTCAGCGCGTGTTGCGCGAGCAGTTGGCACTACAGCCGTTGTCGTTTCCAACCGTGATCGTCGTGTGGGCGCTTTACGTCTGGCTCACGGCGCTCGCCTTCCTCGCGGCGTGGCTTGGGATAGCACCTTTGGACATTCCGGTCTGGTTGCGTGGGCTTGCCGGCGGCAGTCTGCTCGCGGTAGGCGTGCTGCTGGCTGCTGCCGGCATCGGGCGCATGGCGTCGCTCAGCCGGATGTC
Organism: Algiphilus sp.; assembly: GCF_023145115.1. Classification (NCBI taxonomy): domain Bacteria; kingdom Pseudomonadati; phylum Pseudomonadota; class Gammaproteobacteria; order Nevskiales; family Algiphilaceae; genus Algiphilus; species Algiphilus sp. The sequence goes on along the minus strand of NZ_JAGLEJ010000053.1, from coordinate 1,709 downwards.
CGGGCGCGAGTTGGAGACCCTAGTGACCGGCGGCGTCTATCGTTTAAGTCGCAACCCACAGAACGTGGGCTGGGGCCTTGCGATGCTGGGAGCGGCGATTGCCGGCGATAGCGCCTTCGCGCTAGCGGGCACGTCGGTAGCCTTGGCGTTGTTCGTCGCCTATATACCCTCAGAGGAACGGTTTCTGGGGCATGTCCACGGCGCCGCTTACGAACGTTATTTGCGTTCGGTGCCCCGTTATCTCGGCTTGCCGTCCGCGTCGGAATGATCTTCGCTGGCGCCGATGGCTGGGGTCGTCACGCAATGCGGCCACGAGCGGCTTCAGCCGCTGCCCCTGCAAGAGTCGGTAGCGCCCGGCGGCGAGCTTTCGGAGGAAAGACGTACGATCATTCTTGGATCAGTTGCCCCCCCGTCTCAGTCCCGCCAGGCTGGTAATTCTGCCGAAGATCCTCAACAGTGACGTCACGAAGGGCTTCCTGCGCCTGTCGCTGACGAGGACTGTTCAAGTGCCGGTACAGACGGTCGAAAGCGTCTTCTTCAGGGACGCTTGGACCTTGAGACCTGCCAGCTCCCGGCTTGGTGCTGCCCGTATTAGTCATTCACAGCCTCCATAGGTCACGGGTGCCCTCACTCGCGGCCGGTAGAGAGCGCGATTGCAATGGTGCGCGCCCTGTTCAAGGGGACGGCAACACCGTTGTCAGCGTTCCTGTTCTTGCGCCCGGACCCAACCCATCTTCACCCTTTGTGCACCGGAAATAAAGCCTCGGTAACGCCACGAAAGATGCCAAACACGATGCTGCAGTACGACATAAAGCGCATCATGGAGGTGCTTGGGCTGCGTAATGTTCAACGCCGACTGAAAGCTGACCCACTTTCGGTGTTGGGCACCGAAGTAAATCTGACCCAGCAAGACGGTCATTCGATAGTCTTGGCGGCAGACCGTTGGACGTGCCTGGCCTCGCGCTTGTCTTTGAGGCGGCAGCTCTCGCCGCTGGTCTGAGCGATGTGGCTGGAATCCAGCAGGTGGGCGCGCGGCGCGGCGGTCGCTGTGCTGTCGTCGTCCAGGGTCATGAACCACTGGGAAAAGGGCAAATTGCTGGTGAGTGAGCACGATGGCGCCGCGCTCCTAGCGCCGGATCACGACCTGGAAGAAGAGGTTGGTCTGGTCTCGCCCGAAGGGTAGATAGCCCAACTCGTCGATGACCAGCAGTCTGGAGCAACCTCACAACGTGCGGAAGTTAGTACTGGCTGACAGCCCGACTGCCGATGGCTAATCCGGCCGCCAGCTTCGCCTACGTGGGTCAGATTTACCTCGACGCAATGGGGCAGCTTCGCACCGGCGCTCACGCCCATCGACCGGATCTACCGGGACACGAAAGGGAGCTCACTTCCACTTACGCGGTAGATTCCGAGCCACCTTTGGCCCCTGGTTTGCGGCCGGCGCCGACGCGCCGGCCTCCGCGTCTGCCCGCGGAGTGACGCTCAGTAAACGCTCGCTCCCATGCTTCGAGCCTGTTCAGATAGCTCCTTGCCATCTCCGGATCCTCGGCAAACTCTTGATGGACTTGATCCCGAAGCGCCCTTGGTAGCGCGACCGGATCATCCGACTGCTGCAGAAGCGAAAGTAGGTTCTTCGCAGTTGGATAGCGCTTGGACGCAGCGCGATAGTAGCGACGCAGCCAGACGGGGTCGTGTCCCACGACGTGGTG
>NZ_JAGLEJ010000052.1 GCF_023145115.1 Algiphilus sp. | reverse complement strand
ATCATCGTCGACACCTACGGCGGCATGGCGCGTCACGGCGGCGGCGCCTTCTCGGGCAAGGACCCGTCGAAGGTCGACCGCTCGGCTGCCTATGCCGGCCGCTACGTCGCGAAGAACGTGGTCGCCGCGGGCCTGGCCACCAAGTGCGAGATCCAGATCAGCTACGCCATCGGCGTTGCCGAGCCGACTTCGGTCTACGTGACCACCTTCGGCACCGGCAAGATCGAGGAGTCGAAGATCGAGGAACTGGTCCGCGAGCACTTCGACCTGCGCCCCTACGCCATTCAACGCATGCTCGACCTGCTGCACCCGATGTATCAGGCCACGGCATCGTATGGTCACTTCGGTCGCGAGCCGAAGCAGGAGACCTACACCTACACGGTGATGGAGAACGGGAAGCCGGTCGAGAAGAAGACCACGTTCACCAGCTTCCCGTGGGAGAAGACCGACAAGGCCGAAGCGCTGCGCAAAGCCGCGGGCCTGTGATCCCACGATCCACGCATACCAAGCATCCAAGGAGTTCGTGATATGAACGCAACCGTATCCCCCATCAAGAAGGAGAACTTCACCGACTACAAGGTGAAGGACATCGGCCTCGCCGAGCTCGGCCGCCATCGCATCCGCATGGCCGAAGAGGAAATGCCGGGCCTGATGGCCATCCGTGAGAAGCACGCCCCGTCGAAGCCCCTCGACGGCGTCCGCGTCACGGGCAGCCTGCACATGACCAAGGAAACCGCCGTGCTGATCGAGACGCTCGACAAGCTCGGTGCCAGTGTCCGCTGGGCCTCGTGCAACATCTTCTCGACCACCGACGATTCCGCCGCGGCCATTGCCGCCGCCGGCATCCCGGTCTTCGCGTGGAAGGGCGAGACGCTGATGGAGTACTGGGAGTGCACGCTGAACGCGCTGACGCACCCCAACCTGGAAGGCCCGCAGCTGATCGTCGACGACGGCGGTGACGCCACGCTGCTGATCCACAAGGGCGTCGCCATGGAGAACGGCGACACCTGGTGCGACAGCGAGGGCGGCAACGAGGAGGAACAGTGCGTCAAGGCCATCCTCCGCCGCACCCGTGACGAGCGCCCCGGCTTCTGGAAGAAGGTGTCCGAGGGTCTGCGCGGCATCTCCGAGGAAACCACCACGGGCGTGCACCGCCTGTACCAGCTCGCCGAAGCCGGTGAGCTGCTGGTCCCGGCGATCAACGTCAACGACTCGGTCACCAAGTCGAAGTTCGACAACCTGTACGGCTGCCGCGAGTCGCTGGCCGACGGTATCAAGCGCGCCACCGACCTCATGATCGCCGGCAAGGTTGCCGTGGTCTGTGGCTACGGCGACGTCGGCAAGGGCTCGGCGCACTCGCTGCGTGGCCTCGGCGCCCGCGTGATCGTCACCGAGATCGACCCCATCAACGCCCTGCAGGCGGCGATGGAGGGCTTCGAGGTGAAGACCGTCGAGGACGTGCTGCACGAGGGTGACATCTACGTCACCACCACCGGCAACTTCGACGTCATCACGTTCGAGCACATGAAGCAGATGAAGAACAATGCGCTCGTCTGCAACATCGGCCACTTCGACAACGAGATCCAGGTCGACAAGCTCAACGCCGCCAAGGATGTGAAGCGCGAGACCATCAAGCCGCAGGTCGACCGCTACACCTTCCCCGACGGCCGCGTGATGTACCTGCTGGCCGAGGGCCGCCTGATCAACCTGGGCTGCGCCAACGGCCACCCGGCGTTCGTCATGTCGAACAGCTTCTCGAACCAGACGCTGGCCCAGATCGAGCTGTGGAAGAACAAGGACAGCTACGAGAACAAGGTCTACCGTCTGCCCAAGAAGCTGGACGAAGAGGTTGCCGCGCTGCACCTCGGCCAGATCGGCGTCAAGCTGACCAAGCTGTCCAAGGAGCAGGCCGACTACATCGGCGTGCCGGTGGACGGGCCGTTCAAGCCCGAGCACTACCGCTACTAAAAGCGGGCAGCAGTCCTGTGCAACACGGGCGCGGCGCGCAACACGCGCTCCGCGCCCTTTTTTATGGGTGATTCAATGACAGAAACCAAGTATTCATTCGAGCTCTTCCCGCCCAAGACCGAGCAGGGTGCGGAGAAGCTCAAGCTGGCAGTCAAGCGACTCGCCGAGAAGAAACCCGAGTACTTTTCGGTGACCTTCGGTGCCGGCGGCTCGACGCAGGAAGGCACCTTCGAGACGGTGCAGATGGTGGTCGAGGAGACCGGCATCGAGGCAGCGCCGCACCTGAGCTGCATCACGTCCTCGCGCGACCGCATCCGCGACCAGCTGGCGCGCTACCGCGAGGCGGGCGTCAAGCGCATCGTGGCGCTGCGCGGCGACCTGCCGGCCACCGCGAACAGCAGCTCGGCCCCCGGTGACCTGCACTATGCCAACGAGCTGGTGACCTTCATCCGCGAGGAGCACGGCGACCACTTCGAGCTGGAAGTCGGCGCCTACCCCGAGATGCACCCGCAGGCGCCGGACATCGACAGCGACTTCGACAACTTCCGTCGCAAGGTCGAGGCGGGTGCGGATGCCGCCATCACGCAGTACTTCTTCAACATCGACGCCTTCGACGACTTCATGGAGCGGTGCGAGCGCGCCGGTATCACCATCCCCGTGATCCCGGGCATCATGCCGATCGTGAACTTCGAGCAGATCGTGCGCTTTTCCGGTGCCTGCGGCGCCGACATCCCGCGCTGGCTGTACTACGGCATGGAGCGCTACAAGGACGACAACGAGGCGCTGCGCGACTTCGGGCACGAGGTCGTGACCAGGCTGTGCGGCAAGCTGATCGAGCGCGGCGTGCCGTCGATCCACTTCTACACGCTCAATCAGTCCAAGCCGACGCTCAAGCTGGTCGAGGCCCTGGGACTGGGCTGAGCCTGCCGAGTGGACGCCGCGGCTCGCTCGCGGCCATAATGAGAACCGTTCCCATTTCTGGCCTTCTCTCATGCGCAGCTTCCTCGCCGTCCTGATCGGCTTCGTCCTCGCCGCCTGTTCGCCCGAGCAGGCTTCCGAGCAGCAGTCCGCGACTGACACGCAGGCGGGCGGGGAAGCGGTCGGGCCGAGCGAGCCGCTCGTGGTGTACTCGTCGCGCATCGAGGCGCTGATCCGGCCGCTGTTCGAGCGCTACGAGGAGGAAACCGGCGAGCGCATCCGCTTCCTCACGGATTCCGATGGCGCGCTCATCGCGCGCCTCGACGCCGAAGGCGTGCACACGCCGGCCGACATTCTGATGACTGTGGATGCCGGCAATCTCTGGCGGGCGGCGGACCTGGGATTGCTGCAGCCACTGGAATCGTCGGACGTCAGCGACGCCATACCGCCTCAGTACCGCGACAGCAGGAACCGATGGACGGCACTGTCACTGCGCGCCCGCACGATCGTGTACAGCACCGAGCGGGTTGCCCCGGAGAACCTGTCCTCCTACGCGGCACTCGCCGATGACGCCTGGCAGGACCGGTTGTGCCTGCGGACGTCCAAGAAGGTCTACAACCAGTCGCTGGTCGCGGCGATGATCGCGCGCCTGGGCGAGGAGCGGACCGAAGAGGTCGTGCGCGGCTGGGTCGGCAACCTTGCCGAGCCGCCGTTCGCGAACGACACCGCCGTGGTCGAGGCCATCGTGGCCGGGCAATGCGATGTCGGCATCATCAACAGTTACTACTTCGGACGCCTCGAGGCGAAGAATCCGGAGATCCCCGCCGCACTGTTCTGGGCCAACCAGGGTGACGGCGAGGGCGGAACGCACGTCAACGTCTCCGGCGCGGGCGTGACGGCGCATTCGCGCCATGCCGAGCGCGCGCGCGCGCTCATCGCGTGGCTTGCCGAGGGCGAAGCGCAGCATCTGTACGCGGAGCTCAACATGGAGTTCCCGGCCAACCCGGACGTGGAAGCCGCGGAAGCCGTGAAGGCCTGGGGAGATTTCCGGGCCGACGATCTCGCCATCGAGAAGGTCGGCGAGCTGCAACCCGCCGCGGTGAAGCTGATGGATCGTGCCGGTTACCGTTGATCCGGTAACCGGTGGCGCGCCGGCGCATGCCGGGCGGCCCGTCGTTGCGCGTTTCCGCGAGCATTCATGAGATGGCGGACCGACACAACGCCGGCGGCGTGATCCGCGGGACCCTCGGCAGCGGCGCCTGGCAACTGGCCGCCCTGCTCCTGTGCGTACCGACGGTGATTCCGCTCGCGGCGGCAGCGTGGTCGTGGACAGACATCGACTCCGAGCTCCTCGCGCACCTGGGCCGCTTCGTGCTGCCGTCGGCCGCGCTGGACACGCTGGCGCTGCTCGGCACGGTCCTTGTCGGGGTCCTGGTGGTCGGGGTCACCTCGGCTGCGCTGGTGGCACTCACCGATTTCCCCGGCAGGCGCGTGTTCTCCCTGCTGCTGCTGCTGCCGCTCGCCCTTCCGGGATACGTGGCGGCGGTGGCATTCCTGGGGCTGCTGGACCGGAGCGGTGACATCACGCAGTGGCTCGGCGGCGCAATGCCTGAGGTACGCAATCGGTGGGGCCTGACCGCGGTACTGACCGCGGCGCTGTACCCCTATGTGTTCCTGATCACGCGCGAGGCGTTCCGCTCGACGGGGCTGCGCGCGATGGAAGCCGCGCGCAGCTTCGGCATGTCGCCCGCGCGCGCCTTCTTCCGGGTCGCGCTGCCGATGGCGACGCCCTGGATCGCGGCCGGCGCCAGTCTGGCACTGATGGAGGTGCTCGCCGACTTCGGCACGGTCGCGGCGTTCAACTACGACACGCTCTCGGTGGCGATCTACAAGGCCTGGTACGGCCTGTTCTCCACGCAGTCGGCGCTGCAGATCGCGAGCGTAATGCTGATCTTCGTCGTGTGCCTGCTGGGAATGGAGGCGCACGCGCGGCGACGCATGCGCTTCGAGGCGGTCGGGGTGGATGCGATCCGTCGCATCCCGCTGGGCCCGCGGCAACGCTGGATGGCCGCCGGCTGGTGCGGCCTGGTCTTCGGCGCGTGCTTCGTGCTGCCGGTATCGTGGCTGGTCTTCGGCTCGCTGCGTCATCTCGCCGTTCTTGACGCGCGCTTCCTGGAGTGGGCCCTGAACAGCGCTACGCTCGCCATCTCGGCGGCAGGACTGATCGTGGCGGCCGCCGCCTTCCTCGCCAGCAGCGTCCACCTCGCACCACGTCCCGGACTGCGCATGGCCCAGCGCGTGGCGACGCTGGGCTACGCCTTTCCCGGCGCACTGCTCGCGGTCGGGCTCTACGTGCCGATCAGCGAGCTGGCTGGCATGGCCGGCGGCGGACTCGCGGCAAGCGTGGCCGGTGGCGGGCTCGTGCTGATGCTCATGGGCTACGGCGTCCGCTTCCTCGCGGTGGCGCACGCTCCGGTCGCGTCCAGTACCATGCGCCTCCCGCGGTCGGTCCTCGACAGCGCACGCCTTGCCGGCATGCCGCGGGCCGGGATCCTGCGCCGCATCTACTGGCCCGCACTGCGCAGCAGCGTCGCAGTGGGCGCGCTGCTGGTCTTCGTTGATGTCATGAAGGAAATGCCGATCACGCTGATGATGCGTCCCTTTGGCTGGGACACGCTCGCTACCCGGATCTTCGAGTACACCAGCGAGGGCCAGTGGGAAATGGCAGCCGTACCGTCACTGCTGCTGGTGCTGGTCGGACTGGCCCCGATCTGGCTGCTGCACCGCCAGACCGGAGACACGCGCTAGGCGCCGCCCGGTCATGCTCGAGATCCGCGATCTTTCCGCTGCGTACGGCGACAACCGGGTTCTGTCCGGGATCGATCTCGTCCTGCCGCGCGGCGAGACCGCTGCACTACTGGGCCCGAGCGGATCCGGCAAGACGACGCTCCTGCGTCTGCTCGCCGGCTTCGAGACACCGCTGGCGGGCAGGCTCAGCTTCGACGGCGAGCCGCTGAGCGACGGTGCCCGCGTGGTGCCGCCGGAACAGCGCGGCTTCGCCATGGTGTTCCAGGATCTCGCATTGCTGCCGCACCTTTCGGCACTCGACAACGTGCGCTTCGGGCTACACCGCCTTCCGCGCGCGCAGGCGCGTGACCGGGCCCGGGAAGCCCTGTCCATGGTGGGCCTCGCGGGCCTTCATGACCGACGCCCCCACGAGCTGTCCGGCGGACAGCTGCAGCGCGTCGCCGTTGCGCGCGCGATCGCCGCCCGGCCCCGTCTGCTGCTGCTCGACGAGCCCTTCTCCAGCCTCGACGAGGAGCTCCGGCTGCAGCTGCGCGAAGAATTGCGGAGCCTGCTCTCGCAACTGGGGATCACGGCGATGCTGGTGACCCATTCGCACCTCGAGGCCTTCGCCTTCGGTCAGTGGGTCGGCGTGCTCCACGACGGGCACCTGCACCAATGGGACACGCCGTACAACGTCTATCACCGGCCCGCGAGCCGCTTCGTTGCCGACTTCGTCGGCGAAGGCGTCTTCATTCGAGGCACTTTCGACACCGAAGCCGGCACGGTCAATACCGAACTCGGCCGGTTGCCGCCTTCTCCGGGGCAGCTGCCGGGCTCGACCGCGGTCGATGTCCTGCTCCGCCCGGATGACGTGCTGCACGACGATGACAGCCCCTGGCAGGCGCGCGTCGTGCGCAAGAGTTTTCGCGGCGCCGCCTTTCTCTACGAGGTGGAGCTCGCGTCCGGAACCCGCGTGCTCTCGCTGGTGCCGTCGCACCACAATCACCGCATCGGCGAAGCCATCGGCATTCGCCTCAACCTCGAGCACGTCATCTGCTTCGATGCGGCGCATCCACGTACCGAGGATCGGCGTAATAGTTGACGACAGGGAAGCCGCTTCGAATAATCAGAACCATTGATCGGCGTTGTTCCTACGGTGCGCCCGGGCCCGTGCCCTGCCGACCCGCCCGGGAGAACGACTGGACCCCAGGAGGTTCGTGATGAGAGCAAGCATTCTCTTCAGTGCGGCGGCGCTCGCATTCGCTGCCGGTGCGGCTCACGCCGCCGACGCGGAATCGTCCCGCTCCATGGAGCTCGGCACCATCATGGTGACACCGGACGTGGTCGATCCCGACTCGCTGTACGCCAAGCTCGGTGGAGCCGACGGTGTCAACATCATCGTCGATCAGTTCTACAGCCGCTCCATGATCGACAACCGGCTGCGCGAGGTCCTCGCGAACGCCGGGATGGACGTGGGCCGGCAGAAGGAGCTGTTCAAGCAGCTGCTCGTGGCCAAGGCTACCGACCGTGAAGAAGCCGCGGCCGAGCTCAGCGCCGAGTATGCCGAAGCATTCCGCGAGAACCCGATGTCGCACTCGCAGTTCAATGCGGGCATCGAGAACCTGTATCTCGCGATGGAGGATGCGAACATCCCCTACTACGTGCAGAACAACGTCATGCACGTGGTCTTCCCGCTGAAGGATCAGGTCACCGACTAATCAGCCACGCGGCCGGTGCGACATGCACCGGCCGCGTCGTGACGGAACCGCCAGCCGGGAAGCGGCCGCCTCGCGCGAGGTGCGTCTGGGCGCAGCTCTGATCGCCCGCCAACCTTAGTCGGCCACGATCGGTGCCGTCCATCGCATTCTGCGCTCACGATAGCGCCTTTTCGGGCACACTTCGACCAACGGCTCGATCCGGGCGGCTGCGCTTCCCCTGCTGACGCAAAAGCGATCGCCGACATGCAGCGCCTCCGCAGGCGCCCTGTCGCAGATACGGGTCTGCCTGCAACCCGGCCCTTGCAGCCGGAGCCGAACGGCACCACGCTCCGGATCCCGCCGCCCAAAGAACTGCGCCCCGCGTCGATGGGTGTCGACCGCGGGGCGCAAGGCATGGGAAATATGGTGGCCAGGGAGAGAATCGAACTCCCGACACGGGGATTTTCAATCCCCTGCTCTACCGACTGAGCTACCTGGCCGCATGCAGGAGAAGGCGCATCCGCTGCACTTTCTCATATCCTACGAGACCGCCCCGCACCGCGGGAATCGGTCCGACTGCTGCGCCTCGTATTGTAGCCGCCAAAGGCGCCAGAATCGAGACGCACAAACAAAAAGAGCGCCCCGCGATGCGGGGCGCTCCGGGTTAAGAGCCTGGCAGTGTCCTACTTTCACACAGCGAAAGCGCTGCACTATCATCGGCGCTGAGCAGTTTCACTTCGGTGTTCGGGATGGGAACCGGTGGTTCCTGCTCGCTATAGCCGCCAGGCAAACTGGCTGGCCACCGCCTGAGCGGCAGCCAAAATTCGGTCTGTGTCGAACACGCAAGCGCATGTCTTCAGAGTGCTTGAGCGTTATATGGTCAAGCCTCACGGGCAATTAGTACGCGTTAGCTTCATGTGTTGCCACACTTCCACACCGCGCCTATCAACCAGGTCGTCTTCCTGGGCCCTTCAGGGGACTAGTGTCCCAGCGAGATCTAATCTTGAGGTGGGCTTCCCGCTTAGATGCTTTCAGCGGTTATCCTTTCC